>JANXLP010000675.1 GCA_025355125.1 Opitutaceae bacterium
CCCTTCGGCGGCACCAAACAAAGCGGTCACGGTCGCGAACTGGGTGCCTGGGGCCTCCGCGCCTTCGTCAACCCTAAGACCGTCTGGGTTGAGTAAACTCCCGCGTCTACCGCCACCGGTGCATCAAAAATGTTACAATCCCACGCCTCGCGGCAAAAAACCTCGTTTCACCGGCCTCCCCGGCTAGCGTCCTCCCTCGCGCCACCGCCAACGCGCTCCGTCCCATGGCCACCCGCTCCTCTAAAAAATCGTCCTCGTCCTCCGCGAATCCGCCTGCACCACGCCCGCCGGCCGAGTTTCTCAATCGCGAGCTGAGCTGGTTGGCTTTTAACAACCGCGTCCTCGAGCAGGCCACCAGCCACCGTCACCCGCTGCTGGAACGCGTGCGTTTCCTCTCAATCGTCAGCTCCAACCTCGACGAATTTTTCGAAATCCGCGTCGCCGGCCTCATGCAGCAGATGGATTCCGGCGTCACCGAGGGCGGCCACGACGGCCTTCCGCCCGAGGCCCAGCTCACCGCCATTCACACCGCAGTCACCGCGCTCGTCGCCGCGCAATACCACTGCTGGCACGAGCAACTCCTGCCCGCCCTCGCCGCCGAAGGCATTGAGTTCAAGACCGCCCACGATCTCAATCCCGCCGAGCTCAAATGGGTTCACGCCTATTTCCGCGATCAGGTATATCCCGTCCTCACGCCGCTCGCGCTCGACCAATCACACCCGTTTCCCCAGCTCGGCAATAAGACGCTCAACGTCATCGTCTCCCTCGACAATCCCGACACCCCCGCGATCGAGCAGCACATCGCGATCCTCCCCGTGCCGCGCATCCTCCCGCGCCTCGTCGAGATTTCTCCCGCCAAGACCACCGGCCCCCGCCGCACGATTTTTCTCAGCGAGATCATCAAGCTCTGCGCCGGCCAACTCTTCCCCGGCTACCGTCTCACCGCCGCCCACGCCTTCCGCGTCACGCGCAATAGCGATCTCTACATCGACGAGGAAGAATCCGAAAATCTCCTCAAGAAAATCGAAGACGAACTCCGCAATCTCCGCCGCGGTGCCGCCGTGCGCCTCGAGATCGAGGACGGCGTGGACTCCGAACTTTTCACCACCCTCTGCGACCACCTCGCGCTCTCCAAGGACTACGTCTATCGTATCAACGGCCCGGTCAATCTCCTCCGCCTCCAGGCCCTCGCCGACATCGAGCGCCCTGACCTGAAGTTCGCGCCGTTCACCCCCGTCAACGCCACGCCGCTCGCCGACACCACGCGCATCTTCGACACGTTGCGCACGCAGGATATTCTCCTGCACCATCCCTACGATTCGTTTCAACCGGTCGTCGATTTCGTCGAGCAGGCCGCACGTGATCCTCAGGTGTTCGCGATCAAGCAGACGTTCTACCGCACCAGCGGCGATTCCCCGCTCGTCCGCGCCCTCATCGAGGCCTCGCGCAATGGCAAGCAGGTCACCGCGCTCGTCGAGCTGAAAGCCCGCTTCGACGAGGCCAACAACATCCAGTGGGCCAAGCAACTCGAGGAAGCCGGCGTCCACGTCGTTTACGGCCTCGTTGGTCACAAGACCCACTGCAAACTCTGCCTCGTCGTCCGCCGCGAAGGCCGTCGCATGAAGCACTACGCCCACCTCGGCACCGGTAATTACAATCCGCGCACCGCAAAAGTTTACACGGACCTCAGCTACTTCACGGCGCGCACGGGCATCACCGGCGACGTCGCCCAGCTCTTCAATTCGCTCACCGGCTTTGGCCGTTCGCCGGTCTTCCGCCACCTGCTCGTCGCGCCTTACAATCTCCACCGCCGCATCGGCGAACTCATCGCCCGCGAGGCCAAGAACGCCGCCGCCGGTAAGCCCGCGCGCATCATCGTTAAGATGAACGCCCTCGTGGACCGCGCCACCATCGAGTCGCTCTACGCCGCCTCTCAGGCCGGCGTGAAGATCGACCTCATCATCCGCGGCGTGTGCTGTCTCGTCCCCGGCGTAAAGGGCCTCAGCGAAAACATCCGCGTGCGCAGCATCGTGGGCCGCTTCCTCGAACACGCCCGCGCCATCTATTTTGAAAACGCCGACGCCGAACCCCTGATCCTCGCCGGCAGCGCCGATTGGATGCCGCGCAATTTCTTTCGTCGCATCGAGGTCGTGTTCCCCATCGAGGACCAAGAACTCCGCCGCTGGATGATGCGCGAATTCTTCCCGACCGAGCTGCGCGACAACGCCAACGCCTACGCCCTCCGCAGCGACGGCACCTATCGCGCCGTCCCACGCCGCGCCGGCGTCCGCGCCTTCTCCGTGCAAGATCACCTCATGGCCGCCGCCAACGCCCGCGCGCGGGCGCGCGCCTGAAGAGTCACGCGCACTTCTTATACCAACGTCAGTTGAGTTTTTGACTTATCGTAGCTGCGAGCGTGAGCGAGTGGTGGTTCGCTATCGTCCAGATATCACCAGGCGTTGGTATTACTTCTTTCTAGCCGGGGCGCCGCCCCGGTCGTCGCTCACTTCAAGCCGGCCCTAAGCGCTCCACCAGCAGCGCCTCAATCCTAACTTTCGACGCAGCCACGTCCTCCGGCTTCACCCGCGGGCTCAGTTCCAACACGAGCAAATGCTCCGGCCGCCAGAATTCGCTGATCATCTTGAAATCAATCTGCCCCGTTCCGATCGGCTGGTGGTCCTGGCCCGCCGCACTCACGTCATGCAGATGAAAGCCAATCATCCGCGACGCGTTCCTCTCCAAATGCGCACGGTGGTTGAGCAACCCCATCGACTGCTTGATATCCGCATGCCCCGTGTCGTGCCAATAGCCCGCCGGCGCCCCATCGGGTAGGCCCGCCACGAAATCCGCGTAGTCCGCATCGAGTGGCAGCTCTTCAAATTTCTCCCGGTTCTCGAAGCCCAGCGTCACCTTTTTCTCCGCCGCGTAATCGAACACCTCGCGCACGCTCGCCTGCGTCTGCTCCCAGAACGGCTGCATGCGTTTCCGCAGCTTCTCCAGCGCCTTCGCGACGAGCGCCGCATACTTCGGGTCGCCCTCGCGACCGGCGTCAGGATGGGCGCGCAGATATTCTTTAAGTTTACGTCCAGGATTTGACCAAAAAAACGACACGCTCCCGAGGTGGCAAACGAGCACCCGCGCCTTCACCTGCGCCGCAAAATCGATCGAGCGCTTCGTATGGCGCACCCACTGGTCGTGTTCGCGAAAATCGCGCGACGAGGGCTCAAAAAGATTGGGCGCCGCCTGCACGACCCCGGTGGGCAGCGGACAGAAATTATGCGTCGATTCGACCTTGATGAGCCCCTCTTCCACGGCGCGGAGGATACCCGGCACCAACGTGATCCTAATCCCGTGACTCAGCTCCACATGGCTGAACCCCAACTCCGCCATTTCCTTCAACATCACATAGCCATCCTGATGCCGATGTGAGCACCAACAGGAGGAGAGCGAAAACGTGGGACGCACCGAGTTAAAGACGACCTCAACTCCCGGCCTCTTACACGAAAAAAAGACCGCCGCCCGAAATTAATCGGACGGCGGTCAAAGGGCTTGGATTAAAAAAATCCGGCTGACGCTTAGTCGGCGTGGCGGCGGCGGAGCATGGCGGTGAAAGCCATGACCTTCTCGCGGCGACGACGCTTCTCGCACGGCTTCTCGAAGTAGCGCTTGGCGCGCGTGCCTTTGATGATGTTCTCGCGCTCGAGCTTCTTCTTCATGCGACGAATCGCACGGTCGATGGGCTCATTTTTGCGGATTTTGATTTCGATGGACATGCTCGGAAGACGGTTGGTGAAAGGAAAAGTCTGCTAACAAGCCAAGCCGCCGCGCCTGCGTCAATGGCTTTTTTGCGCCCCGACCTCACCCAATTTCACCCATCTCACGCGCCCCAAACCGGCCTTTCGCCTTGCGCGTCGCCGACCCCGGCCTTGCCTTGCACGACCGTGTCGTCCGCCGATCAAAATTTCGTCCATCTCCACGTCCATTCCGACTACAGCCTGCTGGACGGAGCCTGCCGGATCGACCGCCTCATGGACCGAGCCGTGGCTCTCGGCATGCCCGCCCTGGCGCTCACCGACCACGGGAATCTCTTTGGCGCCATCGACTTCTACAACACCGCTAAATCCAAGGGCATCAAACCCCTCGTCGGCTGCGAACTCTACCTCGTCGAGACCTCCCGCCTCGAAAAACACGGCCGATCCGACGACGAGGGCAAGAGCATCTTCCACCTCGGCCTGCTCGCGAAGAACCTAGTCGGTTACCAAAATCTCCTCAAACTCGTCTCCGACGCCCACCTCAAGGGCTTCTACTACAAGCCCCGCACCGACCTCGAGACCCTCGCCAAATACGCCGGCGGCCTGATCGGCTTCACCGGCTGTCTCGCCTCACTCGTCCCCCAACACCTCCTCCACGACCGCGAAGAAGAAGCCCGCAAAGCCTGCGCCCGCTTCGTCGATATCTTTGGCCGGGAGAACTATTTCGTCGAAATCCAGGATCACGGCATCCCCGAGCAGAAAAAAATCATCCCCGGCCTCCTCAAGCTCGCCGAGGAGTTCAACCTCAAGGTGATCGCCACTAACGACGTTCACTACGTCAACGCCTCCGATTCCGGCCCGCACGACGCGATGCTCTGCATCCAGACCGGCGCCAAGATCGAGGAAGAAAAGCGCATGCGTTTCACCGGCCAGGAATTCTACCTGAAGTCCCGCGCCGAGATGGAAAAACTTTTCATCGAGGTCCCCGAATCCATCACCAACACCCAGCTCGTCGCCGAGATGTGCGACCTCACGATACCCTTCCCCAAAGGCAGCGAGCGTTACCCAAAATACCCGCTTCCCATCGAGGTCTCGGCCAAAATGGACCGCTCGGGCTACCTCAAGGATCTCTGCATCGCCGGCCTCCACCGCCGCTACGGCCTCGACTACGCTTCGCCCGAAAAACACTCCGATCCCGTCCTCGGAAAAACTCTCGTCGAGCGCCTCGACTTCGAACTCAGCATCATCAGCAAGACCGGCTTCATCGACTACTTCCTCGTCGTCTGGGACTTCATCGACTGGGCCCGCAAGCACGACATCCCCGTCGGCCCCGGCCGCGGTTCCGGCGCCGGCTGTCTCGTCGCCTACCTTCTAGCGATCACCAATCTCGATCCGCTCCGCTTCAAACTCCTCTTCGAGCGCTTCCTCAATCCCGAGCGCGTTTCCCCGCCCGACTTCGATATCGACTTCTGCATGCGCCGCCGCACCGAGGTCATCGACTACGTCCGCGAGAAATACGGCAAGGACTGCGTGGCCAACATCATCACCTACGGCACGCTCGGCGCCAAGATGGTCATCCGCGACATCTCCCGCGTCCACAACCTCGCCTACGCCGACGCCGACCGCCTCGCGAAGATGATTCCCGACGAGCTCAACATGACGCTCGAGGACGCCCTCAGAAAATCCTCAGAACTCCGCGACGAGGTCGCGCGCAATCCCGTCGCCAAAAAAATCTTCGACCAGGCTCGCGTCCTCGAGGGCATGGTCCGCAACACCGGCAAACACGCCGCCGGCATCATCATCACCGACCGCCCCCTCGAGGAATTCGTCCCGCTCACGCTCCAGGAAGACGACGTCACCGTTCAGTTCGACATGAACGCCGTCGGCAAACTTGGCCTGTTGAAAATGGATTTCCTCGGCCTGAAGACGCTCACCGTCATCGCCGACGCCGTCGAAAACATCCGCCGCACCGCCGACCCGAAATTCGACATCGAGACCATCCCGCTCGAAGACGCGAAGACCTTCGCCCTCCTGAATTCCGGCCGCACCACCGGCGTGTTCCAGCTCGAATCCGGGGGCATGCAAAACCTCTGCCGCCAGATCAGCCTCTCCACGATCGACGAAATCGTCGCGCTGATCGCCCTCTACCGCCCCGGCCCGATGGAGTGGATTCCCGACTACGTGCGCGGAAAAAAAGATCCGAGCACCGTCACCTACCCGCACAAACTCCTCGAGGAAGTCTGCCGCGAAACCTACGGCATCATGGTCTATCAGGAGCAGGTCATGGAGGCCGCCAAGATCATCGCGGGCTACACCCTCGGTGGCGCCGACATGCTCCGCCGCGCGATGGGCAAAAAAGACGCCGAGGCCATGGCGAAAGAGCGCACCAAGTTCGTCGAAGGCGCCAAACGCGTGAACAACATCGACGCGAAAACCGCAGACTCGATCTTCGACATCCTCAACAAATTCGCCGGCTACGGTTTCAACAAATCCCACTCCGCCGCCTACGCGATCCTCAGTTATCAGACCGGTTTCCTGAAGGCGAATTACCCGGTGCAGTTCATGGCCGCCATGCTCAGCTCCGAGTTGGGCAACTCCGAAAAATCCGCGCATTTCATCGCCGAGTGCGAGTCGATGGGCCTCAGCGTCCTCGGCCCGGACATTAACGAGAGCCGCGAAATGTTCACCCCGGTGTTTCGCGCCGCCCCTTCCGCCAATGGAGGCGGGGTGCCCTCACCCCGCGCCGACTCCGCTCCCGCAAAAACTTCCGCCGCGATCCGCTTCGGCCTCGCCGGCGTCAAAGGCGTCGGCGAACTCGCCGCGCAAAAAATCATCGCCGAGCGCGACGCCAAGGGCCCGTTCAAGGATTTCGACGATATGATTTCCCGCGTCGACGGCCGCGCGATCAACAAGCGCGTCCTCGAGCATCTCGCGAAGACCGGCGCCTTCGATTTCAGCGGTGCGTCCCGAAAAAAACTCTTCGACGGCATCGACGCCGCGATGGCCGGCGCCACCGCGACCGCCCGCGACAAAGCCGCCGGCCAGCACAGCTTCCTCGACATCTTCGCCGCCGAACCGGCTGTATCTTCCACTAAAAACTCAAAACCCGAAGCCCGAAACCAAACTGAAATCGAAGACTTCACCTCCGCCGACCGCCTGATCTTCGAGAAAGAACTCCTCGGTTTCTACGTCTCCGGCCATCCGATGAACGTCTACTCCGGCATCACCGAAGCCCTCGACACCTTCGCCGTGGATGACCTCCTGAAGCAGGGCGACCGCATCGAATTCCGCCTCTGCGGCATCGCCAGCAACATCATTAAGCGCCTCTCGAAAAAAGATAATCGTCCGTGGGCAGCCTTCACCGTCGCGACGAAAAACGCCTCCGTCGCGCTCAACCTTTTCGCCGACGGTTATGCCGCCCACGGCGCGATTCTCGCCGAGAACGCTGTCGTCCTCGTCCAAGGCAACATCATCACCGGCACCGAGGGCCCGCGCATCAACGTCAAGGAGGTCTACCCGCTCGACCTCCAAGTCACCGGCCTCGTTCGCAAAGTCATCTGGCTCCTCCGCCCCGCGCACCCGGAGTTGCCCGCCTTCCTCCGCCAGCTCCGCGAGACGCTCAACAAGCAGGTCGGTGAGACGCGCGTGGAGTTCGCCTTCCTCTTCGAAAACCGCATCGCGCCTTACGCCGAAGCGAGCACCGCGCTCTCCTGGAAATTAAACGGCCCGACATTTCAACAACTCCGCGCGCATCCCGCCGTCGCCGGCGTCCAACTCGAAACCCGCGCGCTTGAGCTGAAGCAGGACCGCCGCTGGAGTAAGCGCGGATAGCATGAGGCGCCGGTTAAAACGAGCCGCTACCATTTCTTATACCCCAGAAATTTCCCGTTCATCGTGATCTTCACGCGGTCGCCCTTCGGGTCGGGCACCTTCTCAATGTCCATAGTGAAGTCGATCGCGCTCATGATGCCCGGACCGAATTTCTCCTCGATCAGCGCCTTCATCGTCGCGCCGTAGACAAAGATGATTTCCTGAAACCGGTATTGCAGCGGCTCCCTCGGAATCGTCGGTGCCGTCTCACCCTTGTTCGCAAATTCCGTGAGCGCGCACGCCACGTCCGGCCCGAGCCCGAGACAAGCCGCGACCTTTTCCGCCTCGGCGAGATCGAATGCGTTTTCGCCGAGACAAGCCGAGGTCGTGAAAACCTCGGAGAGCCCGGCCGCCTGCGCGATGGCGGCCCATGTTAAATTATTCGCGGCTTTCGCCGCGAGGATGACTTCGGTGAGTTCGGATTTTTTCATGATGAACTTTTGGGGAAAACGATTTACGCCGCTTTCAGCAAACCCCGTGCCGCGCCCCGAAATGAGATTCGCCTTTGCCCGCCGCTCGCCGTTCCGTAGGCAAACTCATGCCCGACCAAGCCACGTTCAACCACGCCGCGCAGGTGCTCGCCTCCATCTCCGCCGACCAGCGGGCGGACACCGCGCTGCGTTTCTATTTTGAGACGCGTCGCTACCTCCAGCCACTCGCCAAGCGCGCCATCAGCCACGCCGTCTTCGTTTATTTCCGCTGGTTCTCCTGGCTCGACCCGAAGTCCGCCCCGCAAAAACGCCTCGAACACGCCTTCCTCCTCCACGAGCGTTTCACCGCGGACCCGAAAACCATCAAGCCCGAGGCGCTCGCCGCCCTCGCCGTGCCCGCGTGGCTCGCCTCCGAAATGGACGTGTCCGCTGATTATCTCCGCCAGCTCCAGCGCGATCCCGCCCTCTGGCTCCGCGCCCGCCCCGGCAAAGGCCACGCTCTCGCGAAGTCCCTCTTCGCCGCCGAAGTCAGCCCGCGTGCGACCGACGCCGTGCGCTTCACCGGCACCCAGGACCTCTTCAAAACCGATCAGTTTAAGTCGGGCGAATTCGAAATCCAGGATCTCGGCTCACAGCTCGTCGGCCACGCCGCCGCTCCGCTCCCCGGCGAAACCTGGTGGGATGCCTGCGCGGGCGAAGGCGGCAAGACCCTCCACCTCGCCGACCTCATGATGAACAAAGGCCTCATCTGGTCCACCGATCGCAACGACAAGCGCCTCGACACCCTCAAGCGCCGCGCCGCCCGCGCGAAACTGTTCAACTACCGCACCGCCCTCTGGGACGGCTCCGCGAAGCTCCCCACCAAAACTAAATTCGACGGCATCCTCCTCGACGCCCCATGCAGCGGCGTCGGCACCTGGCAGCGCAATCCGCACGCGCGCTGGAGCACCACGCCCGACGATGTCCGCGAACTCGCCACCACGCAGCTCGCGCTCCTCAACCACGTCGCCGGCTCCCTCAAGCCCCGCGGCCGCCTCATCTACGCCGTCTGCACGCTCACTCGCAGCGAGACCACCGCCGTCGCCGCCGCCTTCACCGCCGCGCACCCCGAGTTGGAGCCCGCCGCAGTGTTTCCAGATGTCGGAAGCCAGATGCCAGAAGCCAGCCAGAAAAATTCTCCGCCTCCGGCCTCTTCCGTCTTCCTCTGGCCCCACGAGCTCAACGCCAACGGCATGTTCATCGCCGCATGGCGACGCCGTTGACCTTCGCCTCCCGCCGCGCTAACTTCCCGCCATGCACGCGACTCATGCCCGGCCGATCACGCGTCACGATTACGCGCAGATTCCCTTTGGCGCGCCAAACTACCAGCTCATCGAAGGCGACCTCGTCATGGCCCCATCTCCCAACACCCCGCATCAAAATATCGTTGGTCGGCTCTGTCGCCTCATCGGCAATCATCTCGACGCCCACCCCATCGGCCGCGTCTTCATCGCCCCACTCGACGTCCATCTCTCCGACCTCAACGTTTACCAACCCGACCTGTTTTTCATCCGCCGGGAAAACGCCTCGATCATCGAGGAGCACGGCATCGAAGGCGCGCCCGATCTCGTCGTCGAAATTCTTTCCAAGACCACCGCAAAATACGACCTCGGCATCAAGCGCACCATCTACGCCCGCACCGGCGTCGAGGAACTCTGGATCATCGACCCCACGAAACACACGCTCGCGCTCTACCGGCTCACGGAAAACGCCGACACCCCCGCCGCCACCTATCGCGCCAAGCAACATTTCAGCAGCGCCCTGCTCCCCGGTCTGACCATCGAGATGGCGACCGTCTTCGCCGTGTGAACGCCCCGCCCCGGCGCGGAGAAAATCCCTGCGACGGCCCCCGCTCGCTCCGCGCTGCTCCGCGTTGAAAAAGATCTCCGCCCTCCCCGTCACGCTCCGGCTCCTGCAGGCTTCATTCGTGCTGGCGGTCGTTTGTTTTGCCTGGCTGCGAGTCTCCGACAACACCGTCGACAACGACCTCTGGGGCCACGTCCTCTACGGCCAGCGGTATTGGAATCAAGGCCACGTGCGCGGGCCGGAAATGCTTTCGTGGACCGCCGCCGGCTTCGACATCGTCAACCACGAATACCTCGCCGAAATCGTGATGGGCTGGGTCCACCGCGCCGCGGGCGGCACCGGGCTTTTCCTCTACATGCTGGCGATGGGCTTGGGCACGGTCGCAATCGCCTACCGGGCCGGACGCGGTCCGGATCGCGCGTGGCCATGGACCACGTTGGCGCTCCTCGCCGCGTCGGTTAATTTCATCGCCGTGGGCTTCGCCGTGCGCCCGCAACTCTTCACCACCCTCGCGCTCGTCATCGAGCTGATCTGGTTGCGCCGGATCGTCGCCGGCCGGTTCGCGTGGGCGTTTCTGCTTCCGCCTTTGATCGCCCTTTGGATCAACTTTCACGGCGGCGTGCTGGCCGGCATACTCGTGATCTTCGTCATGGCCGCGACCGAAAGCGCCCACGCTTTCTCGCCGCGCGCATTGCCCGCCGCTTGGGAAGCCACGCGTCCCTCGCGCCGAAATCTCCCCGTCTATTGGGCGCTTTTCATCACCGCCGCGCTCGCGCTGCTGCTCAATCCGTGGGGCGGCGAACTCCTCCGTTGGAACATCGCCGCCACGATGCGCCCGCGCCCGCAAATCGCCGAGTGGCACCCGCTGGCCCTTTCCGCCGCGCACGCACCGTTCTACGGCGTCGCGCTGATCTCGCTGCTCGCATGGAGTTTCAGCCGCCAGCCGCGCAAGGCATGGGAGGCCGCCACGCTCCTCCTGCTCGCCGCGATGGGTTTTCTCCATCAGCGCCACGTGCCGCTCTTCGGACTCGCCAACCTCATCCTCTCGCCGCGCCACCTCGACGACGCCGCGCGCCGCCTCGCCCCGCATTGCCGCAGTTTGATTTCCGCTTTCGCCCGCCCCGTCGTGCAAGCCGCCGCGTCCGCCGCACTGCTCGTCGCTGGCGGCGCGAGTCTCGTAGTAAGTTTCTCCGCGCCGAAGGAACATCCTTTTACCATGGAGGTGGAGCGAAACGTTTACCCCGCCGCCGCCGTCGAGTTCATCCGCACTCACCAGCTCTTCGGAAAAACCATCACGTTCTTCGACTGGGGCCAGCAAAACCTCTGGGAATTGCCGCTCAATCCCGTCTCGTTCGACGGTCGCTTCGACACCGGCTACCCGCCGCCCGTCATCGCCGCCCACTGGGACTTCTACGAGGGGAAAGCGATGCGGCCCGAGGTCAACTGGTCCGAAGCCGAAGTCGCCTTGCTGCCCACCGGGGGAGGCGGCATCACGCTCCTCACGCAAGCCGGTTGGCGCCCCGTTTACTCCGACCCGCTGGCCACGGTGCTCGTGCCCCTGCACGGCGCTCACGCCGCGTTCAGGGCTGGCCAACCTCCGCTAAGCCGCGGCGCCGACGCTCTCCGCGGACGCGACCCGTTTCCCGACGCCCCCGCGGCCTTGGCCACCGCCACCGCTTCGCTCATCCCGCCGCGTTGAAAAAAATCTCCGCCGCCACCGTTCGCGCCGATTTCAACGACCCGCTCGCCGTCGTTCACTACACGCGCGCCGCGCACTTCCTCGGCCTCTGGGAATCCGAGCGCGTCCTCATTGAGCGCCACTTCCCCGACCGCGCAGCCCCGCTCCTCGAAGCCGGCTGCGGCGCCGGCCGCGCCACTCTCGGCCTCTGGGATCAAGGCTACCAAAACATCACCGCCTTCGATTTCGCCGAGGAACTCCTGGCCCAGGCCCGCAGCCTCGCCACCGAGCGCGCCGCCACCTCCATCCGTTTCCTCCACGCCGACGCGACCCGCCTTTCCGACTCTCAACTCTTAACTTTCCACTCTCAACCGATCCCCCCTTTCTCCGGCGCGCTTTTTCTCTTCAACGGTCTCATGCAAATCCCGCGCCGCGCCAAACGTCGCACCGCCCTCCGTGAGCTCCACCGCGTCTGCGCACCGGGCGCTCCGTTTCTTTTTACGACGCACGACCGCGATAACTCGCCCACCGAACGCGCCCTCTGGCGGCTCGAAGCCCTCCGCTGGGAACGCGGCGAGCAAGACCCGCGCCTCCTCGAATTCGGCGATCGCTACTTCGAGGAAGCAGGCACCGGTCGCACGTTCATGCATCTGCCCGACCGCGCCGAAATTCTCGCCGACCTCGCCGCCACCGGCTGGACGCCGGTCTTCGATGCACTGCGCCGCCAGATCGCCGCGGAGTCGCCCGCCGTCCGCGCCTTCTCCGACGAGTGCCGCTTCTGGGTCGCGCACCGAAATTAATTTTGGTCCGCGCCGCCCGCTGTCTCCATTGACCCTCGCGAAATCGGCTGACGCCGAGTGGACCGACCCGAGATCACCCCACCCGATCGGGCTTTCGTCAGTCGATTTCGCGAAGTTCAATCGTTTTCCGTTCGGATGAAAAGGACATGCGAGGCAGAGACCGCGCGTGGTCCAAAGCCACGATCCGCCTCGTCACAAAAAACAAGAGCCACTGACCCGCCCGAACCTAATCAAAGAAAAAGCCGGACCAAAAGGCCCGGCTTGCAAAAGGGACGAAACGTCCGCTCGCGGGAGCGTTACTTGATCTCCTTGTGGAGCGTGTGGCGCTTGAGGAAGGGGTTATACTTCTTCTTCTCGATGCGCTCGGTGACGGTCTTCTTGTTACGGAAGGTGAGGTAGCGGGAGGCTGGTTTGCCCTCTTTTTTGGCTTCGGTGCATTCCAAGGTGACGACTTCTTGCATGGTTTTGAAAGGATTGAGGGGTCAGAACAAAGCGCGCCACCCGGGCGGCGCAATCCCAAAGTTGGCCTGACTCGCAAACGCCCCGGAGCCAATCGCTCAACGCCGCGTCACCGCCGCTTTTCCGTCAGTGGCAGCATCACCCCGCGCCGGAACAAGGTCACCTGGCTCGTGCTTGAGGAGACGACGATCGCGATGCAGTTCGCCGCCACGCTGATCGCCGCCGCCGCCGCGTGCCGGCTGCCAAGCCCGCTGGGGAGCGTGTGCTGGTTGTCCGTTGCCTGAATCAGACTGCCGGCCGATTCCACGACGCCGTCGCCCCGAATCGTGAAGGCGCCGTCGATCGAGGAAAACTCCTTCACGGTCTCATCCATGAACGGGTTCAAAATATTTCGCTCCTCCTCCTTGTAGCCGAAGAATGGATTGAGCACGAGGGGCTTGGTGAGCGCGCTGACTTTGCCGGTGTCGCCCACGACAAAAAGACAGCCCACGGGCCGACCTTCGCGGCCTTCGACGGCGAGTTCCGTCGCGACGGCGATCACGCGTTCGAGCACCTCGGGTTTCACATCCGCGGGCAGCAGGTCGGCCGTCTGTCCGGTCAGCAGCGTTTGAAACTCCCGCTCGATGTCCAGGACGACGAGCGTGTCGAACTGGTTGCTTGCCGTCATGCCATCGAGACAGCAAATGCGATCGGTGAATTTCAGCACGCCACGCGTGAGGCCGACGAGAATCGCGCTGCGGAGCTGCGCCATGCGCTGGTTGGAAAACGACCGCACTTGGATCGTGCCGGCAAACTCCCCCTCGTCCAAGCCCGGCTCGACGGGGTTGCGGGTGACGAGGATGGTTTTGAGTTTCGACTCGATGGCGTTGCGGTCGATGCCGCCGATAAACGTGTCGCCAAACACCATGATCGCATCGCAGCCCGCGCCCTTGGCCACGCGCTCGGCCTCGCGAAACATGAGGCGGTTGACGCGATTCTGCTGCGTCTGCACCGGCCGGATGCCACTGAAACCGCCGACCAACTGCTCGTGGAGGGCATCGAGGTCCGGGGAGCGCACGAGGCTGTCGACCATCTCCTGCTCCTTCACCTGGCGCGCGATGGAGGCGAGCACCTGTAGGTAATCGCGGGCCTTTTCGCCGGCGATGAGCATCACGATCAGGTGAACTTTTTCGTCGGCGAGCGCGCCGTCGTGCTTGATGCCGGCGCGGCTGCGGCCGATGGCGAGAATGTAGCGGCGCGGCATTTTCACGCGCACGTGCGGCAGCGCGACGCCGAAGCCGAGGTAGGTCGTCATCGTGCTCTCGCGGGCGAGCAGGCCCTTGAGCAGCGCGTCGGGTTTCAGGTCGGGGAAATTCGCGACACTGACCGCCAGCAGCTCCTGCAACGCCCCCTCGAGCGTGCCGCTCCGCAAATCAATGATCCGGCTGCGGGCGATGATTTTGTCGAGCCGCATGAAGGGGAATAATTAGCCCGTGCTCACTTTTCCCAAGTGAGCGCGCCCTTCTTGATTTCGTAGAAGAGGCCGAGCACGAGCACGCCGATGAAAAAGAAAATCGGGCCGACGATGGCGATGTGGTTGTGCAAAAACTCGCGGTAAATAAAGGTCCACGGGATCAGGATCACCACCTCGAGGTCGAACAGCATGAAGAGGAGCGCCGTGAGAAAAAACTTCACCGAGAACCGAGTATGCACGATGCCCTCGCTGGGCACTCCGCACTCATAGGCCGAGTCCTTGATCTTGGTGTGCTTGGCTCGCTGGCCGAAAAAATTGCTCGCGAGAATGATCACCGCCGTGATGCCCGCGGCGAGCACGGCTTGAATCAAAAAGGGGAGATACGCGGCGGTCGTCATGTCGATGGGATGAAATGGGTCGAGCGACGCGCGGGTGACAAGAGGGAATTTCGCGGGAGCGCGGGCGCCCTCGCCCGCAACGTGACGGAGCGGACGAGGGCGTCCGCGCTCCCAAGGCTCACTGCACCGGAACGATGTTCACCTTTTTGATCTTCGTGCTGCCGACGCCGAGCGTCTCAGCGAATTCCAGCGTTCGGATTTCCTCGGAGATATCCTCGAAGCCGCCTTGCTTGCGGGCCTTGTCGATGCGGTCGCGCATTAACGCGTCGAGCATCACCGGATCGGTGCTCAGCCAGACGAGCGGCTCGGATTTACTGTAGAGCGAATTGAAAAACGGGCCGCCGATGAACTGATAATGTTCCAAGCTTGTAATCGTGAAAACCCACGTCTGCCGCAGCTCGGGGATCGCGCTCATCTCGGCGACGGCGGCGGGGGCGTTGGCGGGCGAACGGAAGAAGCGCGCGGTGTTGGAGGCGTTCCACAGCGTGGCGTTTACGAGCGCGCCGTTAATGCCAAGAATCTTGTGGTCGGTGTAAACCG
>JANXLP010000133.1 GCA_025355125.1 Opitutaceae bacterium
CGCGCTCGGCCAGGGAACACTGGATGTAATAGCGGCTGCGGGTCGGGCTGCGTCGCTCCGGCAAGGCGCTCTACGCGGGCCTCTCGAATTACGACGCGACCACGACCGCACGCGCCGCGAAAATCCTCCGCGACCTCGGCACGCCCTGCCTGATCCACCAACCGCGTTACAGCATGTTCGACCGCTGGATTGAGCCGCAGCTCCTCGATGTGCTCGCGCAGGAAGGCATCGGCTGCATCCCCTTCAGCCCGCTCGCGCAAGGCCTCCTCACCGACCGCTATCTCGCTGGCAACATCCCCGCCGACGCCCGCGCCGGCAAAGCCCACGGTTTCCTGAAAGCCGCCGGCATTACCCCGGAGGTCGTCGCCAAAATCCAAAAACTCAACACCGTCGCCCAAGCCCGCGGCCAATCCCTCGCACAAATGGCCCTCGCCTGGGTCCTCCGCGATCCGCGCGTGACCACCGCCCTCATCGGCGCCAGCAAAGTCGCCCAACTCGAAAACAACCTCGCCGCTTTGGAGAACCTCACCTTCGCCCCCGCCGAACTCGCGCAGATCGATACGATCCTCGCCGGATAAATTTCAGACCAGTTCGTCCGCCTGCTTGGCCCGTTGCGCCTTGCGTGGCTTCGTCGCCATCGCTGCTGCTTTCGCCGCCTCCGCTTCGCGCGCGGCGCGCACCAGATTCAGCGCGAGCAAGCGCTCGAGGATTTGCGCATCGGTCACCTCGGCCGGCCAGCCGTAGGCTGCGGCGACGGCAACATCGAGCTTGCGGTGGGCGAAATCGAGCCACGCCGGGCGTTCGTTGTAGAGCGCCGTGAGCGTGCGCGCCTTCAACTCCCGCGCCGCCGCCTCGTCTTTCGGAACCAGCCGCGGATAACGCGCCGTGCCCACGCCGTCACGCACGGTGGCGACGTCGATAAACCGGTCCCACGGTCCACCGACGCTCGCGAGAAACTCCAACGTCTCCGTGCGCGTCCACTCCGGCGGATTGAGCCAGCGCTCGCGCAGCTCATTCAGTTCATTCGCCGCCGCACCGATGGCGGCGCGGTGCATCGCCGCGTCGCCATAGGGCGCGGGCGCGTCTTCGTTCACCATGAAATACTGGTGCGCCGCATCGAGCTCGGCCTGCGTGGCCCCGCGCACCGGCTCGCGCAGCGGGAAGGGGAATGGGAAGGTCTCGAAACAGCTTTTCGGCGTGTAGCGAAGACCTGATTCGCGATCCCGGACCTGCGTGGCCTGCCGACGGGACCACACTTCGTGAAATCTCGATTGCAACAAGCCGAGCAAAACATCGGTCGCCGCCCCGAAAACAATCAGCTGGTGATCCGGCACCGCTGCGGAATCGACCAAGGTAAAAATGCGGTGCTTGGACGCGGTCGGTGTCACCAAAATTTGCGGTCCCGAGCCGGCGAACCGCCGATACTCCGGCGACGGACGGGCGTGCAACCACCAGTGGTTTCGCTGCACAGCTTCGCGGTGCTGTTCGCGGAGTTTTTTGATGTGCGCTTCGCAGAATTTGAACGGCTCGGCGTAGGATGCCGCCTTGGTGATGTCGCGTTCCTGTCCGAAATCGATCACCCACGTGAGCTTCGTGCGTCGCAAAAGCTGGGCCGAGTTGTAGGAAGGCCGGACGACATCGCTGTTCGGTTTACCGGAGGCATTGGGCGAGAGGAGAATTCTGAGCGCCAACGCCTCGTCGATGTCGAACGGTGCCTTTTGCTGGCTACCATACGCCCAGAGTTCGGCGTTTCCAGGCAAACGCACGGCCGTCGTGGTGTCGCTGCTGGCCGTGAGATCGGCATTTATCTCGGCAACATTCAACCCGTCGAGCGTTCGCTCGGTATCCTGCCCACCATCGAACCCGACCATACTTATGTGGACGGTGGCTCCGGCCAACTCCCAGTTACGGTCAGAAATGGCGAAATAGATGCCGCCGCTGGCCTTGATCCGGGCAAGCACACTGCGGCTAGCCCCTCCGCGAATGGCCTGAGTCGCGAGCAGACCCGCCCGTTTTGTTTTTCCCTCGGCAATCTGGGCGCGGGCTTTCTCGAACCAGTAACAGCAAAGATCCGCAAATCCGGGCACACGACCCTCAAAAACTTCAAACAGCGCCGCCCGATACTCCTCGCCAAACTCTCGGACAAATTTGCTCGCATGAAGAAACGGAGGATTCCCCACGATGATATCCGCATCCGGCCACGCACGCTCGTGGTAAACCCGAAAAAGCTCGTCCTGCCGCGCGTGCTCTTCGGCGCGGGCTTCTTTCAGATTCTTCGGCTGCTTGCGGAAGGTTTCGCGGAGGAGCGCGTCCTTGTTTTCGAAGCCGTCGAGCGTGCGCAGGACCGGCGTGCGGTCGTTGTCGTAGCCGTTGTCGCGCCGCCACTGGAGCGCGCCTATCTGCACCGAGACCTGCGCGAGTTCATAGGCGTAGGGATTGAGCTCGATGGCACGGAGCTGCGTGACATCCACCCGCAGCGGCAACGAAAACGAGAGCTGCGCGGCGCAGGTCGCGACTTCCTTCTCCAGATCGAGCAGCAGGCGCAGGGCAACGTAGAGGAAGTTACCCGAGCCGCACGCCGGATCGAGCACCGTGGTCGCGGCGATCTTCTTCTGAAATGCGGCCAGCCGCTCACGGTCGGCTTTAGTCCCGCGCCCCTTGGTCAAAGCAGCTCCAAGCGAGAGTTTCAGTTCGCGCCATTCGCGGCGAAGCGGGGCCATCAGCACGGGCTCAACGAGCGTGGCGATGTCGGTCTCGCTGGTATAGTGCGCGCCGAGCTGGGCGCGTTGATCAGGCTCGAGCGCGCGCTCGAACAACGTGCCCATGATGCTGGGCTGGATGCTGCGCCAGTCGGACTCAGCCGCGGCGGCAAGCTGCGCGATCTCCTCGGGTTTCAGCTCAAAGACCGTGGTATCCTCGAAGAGATGGCCGTTGAAATGCCGGATCGGATGCGGCCCGTAGAGGCCGCCCGTCGCCATTGTGCGAAAGAGCGATTCGAGCGCGGGCGCAAAATAGGCCGGGTCGTCGTAGGATTTCTTGAGAATGCCATGCAGAAGCTTCTCAGGCAGCAGCGCGGTATCTTCGGCAAAGAGGCAGAAAACGATACGGTTCAGAAACCGCGCGATGCGGAGGTTCTTCTTTTGCGCAAAAGTGACCTCCCGACGGTTGCTCGCGTCGCTCAGCTCGACCGCCTCGCGGCCTTGAAGCGAGCGAGCGACGACCGCGATGGCCTC
>JANXLP010000722.1 GCA_025355125.1 Opitutaceae bacterium
CATCGTTCTCGCGCACGACCAGGCCTTGAAACGCGGCGGAATCAAACACGCCCGTGGATGAAACGTAGTGCAGCGCCTTAGTGCGGAGGTGCAGCGTGAAACGCAGGATTTCGCGCACGCCCCCGACGTTGACCGCGCGCAACTGATCGTAGGATTGGTAGAAGTTTACCGCTGCTGCGCTGTGGAAAACCGTGTCAACGCGCGCGGCGAGCGTTGTATAGTCTCCGTCGCACAAGCCCAAATTGACCGTCCCCAGATCGCCGGGCATCGGATCAATCCGGCCCCGTTGTTCGGCACTCAGCGTGATGTTGTATAAAGCGAGGTT
Organism: Opitutaceae bacterium; assembly: GCA_025355125.1. GTDB lineage: Bacteria > Verrucomicrobiota > Verrucomicrobiia > Opitutales > Opitutaceae > Tous-C4FEB. Next base: position 326 of record JANXLP010000722.1, read on the forward strand.
GTCCTCCACGCGGGCGAGGGCGTCGGCGGGAGTCGCGGCGCGGACCAGGCACACGACTTTGGCGCGGGTGTGGATGAGTAAATCGCGCAATAGATGCGCGCCGAGAAATCCGGTCGCGCCCGTCAGCAGCACCACCTCGAAGCCGGGAGCGGCTGAGGGGGTGGAGGCCGCAACAACAAACTCGGATTCCAACCGCGCCTCCGTCTCCAAATCATAGTCAGGACTCAAGGTGCGGATCAAAGATGAGCTAGTATTGGGACCGGTGGTGGAATGCATGCAAACTAACGGCCATTAGTGAAACGGCAGGGTCACAACGCAAGAATCTACCTCAACGAATGCGATATGAATCAGCGGAGGATCAGGGGTTGACTCGATATTGGGCGGCTTGCAAATCCACGTTCTCTCCGCGTGTTGCGGTTTTTGGTCCTCACTACAGATATGTTTTTCCCTTCAACTCCGATGGCATTTACCGCCCCGCTTCCGTCGCGGGAAAAATCGCGGTCCGAGCATCTCCAGCGGCTGGGCGGAATTCCCAAAGGTGAGGTTCCGGCATGACCACGCCCGCGCTTCCGCCCTATGCCTATCGCTGCGTCGATCAGTCCAAATTGATCGGTCCGTTCCGGCGCCACTGGGCGGCGTGGTTTTTAAAGGCGATGCCGTTGGGTGTGCCCGCGAACTACGTCACGCTCCTCGCGTCGGCCTTCATGTGGGTGCTGCTCGGCTGCGTGATCGCGGGTGCGCCGCTCGCGGTGGAGATGCGGGCGCTGCTATTTGCGGCGCTGCTGCATTTTTACCTCGTTTACGATCACCTCGACGGCATGCAGGCCAAGCGCACGGGGACCAGTTCGGCGCTTGGGGAATATCTCGACCACTCTCTGGATGTTTATCACGGCGCGATCGCGGTGCTGGCGATCTTTGCGTTGGTCGGCTTCGACCAACCCGCGATGGTGCTCGTGATGCTCGGTTGCTCGCACCTCGCGTTCGCAGCCACGATGGTGGAGGAGAAGGAGCGCGGAGAACTGTTCTTCGGGCCGGTGGGCACGCTGGAAGGCGTGCTGCTTTTCATTTTGTTCTGCCTTTCATGGACGTTGGCGCCGGTGCGCACCTGGTGGCTCGCGCCGCTGATCGGAAATTGGCCGGCTTACTACCTGTTGATCGGAGCAGGTTCGCTGGGTTCGTTGCTGGCGGTGGCGGATTGCCTGCGCCGCATCGGTCGTGTGCCGATGGCGTTCGCGGGTTTCGCAGCCGGGCATGCGCTGCTGATCGTCGGACTGATCTATGCCCACGTGCCGCTATGGAGCGCGGTTGCGGTGTTGATGCTCCACGGAGGGGATTATGTCGGCCGTGTAATCGGGAGTCACTTGCTGCATACGGCACATCCCCCCGCCGATTTCCTGGCGCCCGCGATGGCGCTGGCTCTAATTTTTTTCAATGAACGCATGGACGGGCTTTTCTCTGCGCTACTCATCTATCTTGGACTACGCACCGTTTGGGGGATTGCGCGGGTCTTGTTTCCGCTGCGGGTCGCCTGGCGCTGGACCAACCCGCAGCCTCCGGCTAAATTCGAGTCCGCCCGGTAAAAGGGAGTCGCCCGGAGCACGTGAAACGCCACGGCGCCTTTCGGGTTCATTTTCGTTTGGGCCTGATACTTGCAACGGTGTTGCTTAACAACGGAGAGCCGCTCTTCCTCACCTCTTTTTATGAAACGTTCTGATCGTTTGGGCATTCTGACCGTAGGCATGGGCGCCGTCGCCACGACGCTCTACGCGGGCGTAGAAGCCGTGCGCCGCGGTTTCACTCCTGGAATCGGTTCACTCACTCAAATCGGCCGGCTCCCGATCGCGGCGCTGCCCGGAACACCCTCAAAACCGATCAGCGAGATTGTGGATCTAGCTCCGCTGGCAGGCGTGAGTTTCGGCGGCTGGGATTTGCTGGAAAACGATGCATACCGCGCGGCCGCCCGTGCCGCAGTGCTATCGCCCACCGATCTTAAGCGGCACCGCAAATTCCTGAGCGCGGTCCCGGCGTTTCCCGGCGTAGCTGATCCGCGTTTCACGACGCGCATCGCACCCAAATTTGCTAAAAAAGAAATCGGCAAGCGCGCACAGGTGGAGGCGCTGAGGGCCGATATCCGGAAATTCCGAAAAATGACGAAGAGCGATCGCGTCATCGTGCTGGGCTGCATGTCGGTCGAAATTTACCAGCCACCGCAGCCGGTGCACCGTTCGCTCGCGGCCTTCGAAAAAGGTTTGGACGTTGATGATCCCACGATCTCGCCGTCGCAGCTCTACGCCTACGCGGCGTTGCAGGAGGGCGCGCCCTTCGTCAACGGCACCCCGAACACGACGGTCGAGACGGTGGCGTTGCAAGAGCTCGCAAAGCGCAAGCGGCTGCCGCTGGCGGGTTCCGATTTTAAGTCGGGCCAGACTTACATGAAGACGGTCGTGGCGGCGGCGCTGCGCATGCGCATGCTCGGGCTCACCGGCTGGTTCAGCGCCAACATTCTCGGCAACCGAGATGGCCTCGTGCTCGAGGACCCGCAGGCCTTTGAGGCGAAGCGCGTCAGCAAGACCACGGTGCTCGACGACATCTGCTCGGCCCCGGAATACCCGGCGCTTTACAGCAGCATCGAGCACCTCGTGAAGATCAATTATTTCGGGCCGCGCGGAGACAACAAGGAGGCATGGGACAGCGTCGATCTGTTCGGCTGGCTCGGCTACCCGATGCAGATCAAAATCAATTTCCAGTGCCGCGATTCCATCCTCGCGGCGCCGCTTGCGCTGGACCTGTTGCTGCTCACTGATCTGGCGGCGCGGCGCGGCGAGTCAGGCGCGCTTCCTTGGCTGGCGTTCTTCTTCAAGACTCCGCTGACCGCCGGTAAAATGAAGCCTGGCAATAATCCTTCCGTGCAACTGAAGGTGCTTGAATCCGCGATTGTGCGGTTGGGCCGGAAGCGTCGGAGCGCCTGAACGGCATGAGCTGGCCGGCCGACCTCGTTGCTGCGTGCGCGCTCGGCGCTTTCTGCGCGGTGGTCTTGATCGCATACGCGGTGATGAGTGAGCGGCCGCAGTTTGCGCGCGTGGCGCAGCAGGGCGGGTCAGTTGTGCTCGGCGCGGGCGTGATGAATGCCGGTTACTGGTTGCTCCAGCCGGCGGTGCGATTTTGCACGCGCGCACAGGTGAGTCCCTCGACGATTTCGTGGCTCTCGTTGCTGCCAGCGGCGCTAGCGGGCGTAGCGGCGGGCACGAGGCATTGGGGCTTTGCGGCGTGGGCGCTTTTCGCGAGTGCGCTGCTCGACGTGCTCGACGGGGCGGTGGCGCGAGCCACGCAACGCGCCTCGGCGGGCGGCGCCATCCTCGATTCGGTGTTGGACCGTTACGCGGAGTTTTTCTTTTTCACGGGGGTGGCGGTTTATTATCGCGGGACGTTTGGGCCGCAGTTGCTCGTGTTGGCGGCGTTGTTTGGTTCGTTTCTTATTACATATTCCACAGCCAAGGCCGAGGCGCTGAAATTGGAGCCACCGCGCGGTAGCATGAAGCGTTCGGATCGGCTGACGCTCCTCGTGGTCGGCTCGCTGCTGACGCCGGCTTCGCAGCGCTGGTTGGAATCACCCGGGACCTGGCCGGCTTGGCCCGCGTTGGGCGCCATCGCGGCTATTGCGATCTTTGCCAATCTGTCGGCCATTGCGCGTTTTGCCGCGCTGAGTAGGAGCGCCAACTCATGAGTGTAAATCCTGCACTACCGACCGAGACCCTGCCGTCGGCGCGGCCGCTGCTCGTGCTGCCCACTTACAACGAGGCGATTTCATTGCCGCTGGTTTTGGCGCGGCTCTTCTCGGTTCCGAGCGCGCCGCATGTGCTGGTGATTGAAGACGCCTCGCCCGACGGCACCGCCGCGGTTGTGCGGACGCATGCGGAGTTTGGGCGTCGGTTATTTATGGTGGAGCGAGTGGGTAAACTCGGACTCGGTTCCGCTTACCGCGACGGGTTCAGTTGGGCGCTGGAGCGGGGTTACACGGCGGCGCTCGAGATGGACGCGGATCTTTCCCACGATCCGGATGACGTGCCGCGGCTGCTGGCGGCGCTCGATGCGGGCGCCGATCTGGCCATCGGCTCGCGCTATGTGCAGGGTATCAGCGTCGTTCACTGGCCGCTGTCACGACTGCTGTTGAGCATGGGCGCCGGCTATTATGTGCGCCTGCTGACCGGTCTGCCGCTGACCGATCCCACGAGTGGATTTAAGGCGATCCGACGGCAGGCGCTGGAACGACTGATGCGGGAGAAAGTAGCTGCAGAGGGCTACGGCTTTCAGATCGAGCTACACTTTAAAGCGCATCGGCTCGGGCTGAGGCTGCAGGAGATTCCCATCGTCTTCACGGAGCGCCGCGACGGTCAGTCGAAGCTCTCGGCAGGAATCGCCTTCGAGGCAATAAGCTTGGTGCCGCGACTGGGGCTGAGCCGGATCTTCGGACGGCGCGTTAAAGCGTGAGGCGACGGGTGGTGGCGTTGCCGGGGGTGTCGTAGAGCGTGATCTCGGCGGCGGTGGCACCGGTGGCGCGGGAGAGTGGAATTTCCAGGACGAAGGTTTCTTCGCGGCCGTCGCGGATGCCGTCGGCGGGTTGCTCGACGGTTTCATGGACGCCGTTGTTGAAAACGACTTCGATGCCTTCGAGGAGTGACATGGCATCGCGACCGCGGACGGTGATTTTGACGGTGTCGGCTGTGCGGGCGGCGGTGGCTTCGAGAATGGCGGGGGGCGTGTGATCCACGACGAGGTTGTCGGTCTCGAAGGTGATGCTCAGGCGTTCGGCCGCGAGGCGCGGGGCGGCCTCGGTGGCGACGAGGCGAGTGAAGTAAATGCCGTCGGCGAGTCGGGCGGTGTCGAACGAGACGTAGGGCTCGCGGTTGGACACGGAGAGATCGGTCCACGCGGTTTCACCGTCGCGGCGGATGGAGAAGGTAACGGTCACGTTGTCGCCGTCGGGATCGACGAGGGTCCACATGGCGATCTGCGTGCCCGGGGAGGGGACGATCTGACTGGCGAGGAATCCGGCCTTGCTGCGCTTGGCCGAACCGGCGTCGTCATCCTTGCTCGCATTGAGAATCGAGCTGAGGGAGGTCGTGACGCCGGGCGCGGGTTCGGAGCCGGGGATGAGCGCAAAGTTGGGCGTGAGGAAACGGAATTCCTGGAGCGTGGGGCGGCGGTTTTGCGGTAGGAAATAGAAGGCGGGTTTCTCGATTTCGAGCGTGGCTGCGGTGGCGGGGAGTTTCAGGCGCAGTTTGGCGTAGCGGCCACGGAGGGCGGGGGCGCGCCACGCGGGATCGTTGGCGTCGGAGGCGATGAGAGGCGTCCAAGCGGTCCAGCCTTCGATCTCATCGGTGCCGACGCTGGTTTTTATCTCGAGGGCGAGCTGGGCGGGAGCGAGGTCGCGAAGGCGATCAAAACGCAGGGCGCCGAAGAGAGCGGGCGTGCCGAGGTCGATGCGGCGGGTCTCGGCGGAGCGTTCGGCAGTGGCCTTGAAGTCGAGGAGGGCGAGGCCCGGAGCGTTGTTGCGGAGGACAAGGAAGCGATCGGTGGTGCCGGGGACGGCAGCGAGGGCGTTGAGCTGCGAGGAGGCACTGCCGGCGTAGGTGAGCGGCAGGCGGGCGTTGAGGTCGTAGCCGAGGAGTTCGCCCAGTTCGCCGCCGGCAATGAGGAGGGTGTCACCGTGGCGAGCGAGTTGGTAGAACGCGAGGTTGCTACGGGAGCTGAGGATTTCGGGAAAACCGCCGGCGGGAAAAAGCACGAGCGTGCTGCGGCCTGAGAACTTTTCAGCAGGCGGAGAGAACGAAACGGGCGTGGGCGCGGAAGGCGCGTCGGGCGCATCTTTGGTGGATTTCGGCGGAGAAGCATTGATGCGGGCGTCGCCGGCGGACGACGAGAAGACGAGCGTGGCGTAGAGATCGCCATTGGTCTGCGGCAGGAGATCGGTGACCTCGGCGTCGCGATTTTCCTGAAGCAGCACGGGCTCTGCTTTGGCGGGAGCGGTTGCGGAAATCGCGGCCGGGAAAACGTAGATATTGCCCTTGGGCGAAGAGCCGGCGGCGATGCGGCCATCGGTGAAGCGTGCGAGGCGGCGGAGATTGCGGTCACGGATTTCGCCAACGAGGATGAGTCCACGAGCGGTGAACTGCGCGGGAGTAATGAGCTTTTCGGGGGCAACGCCGGAGGTGGCGAATTGCTTGAGATCGATGCGGTAGAGGCGGGCGGGATTGCCGGTGGCGATCAGGGCGGTGTTCGCGTCGAGGACGAGCAGATCAAAAATGGAATCGACGGGGAGCGAAACACGGGCGGTGACTTTGCCGTCGCGCACGAGGAAGAGGACGCCGTGTGGGGAGGTGCCGACGAGGAGCGCTCCGTCAGGAAGACGGCGGAGGGCGAAGATGTGGGGCTCGTCGAGCTTCGCGACTTCGCGAGTGGTGAAGGCGGATTTAGCGACGTCGAGGGTCGCTTCGAGAATGCGGCCATCGGGGCCGGTGCCGAGGAGCCAGCGGTCGGGGGCGCCGGCAGATTCAAGCGTCCAGAGGAGATCGGCGGTGAAAGGAGCAACGGCGGTGAGTTCGGTGAGAACGGGGCCGGCGACGAGGCGGCCGTCGGAGCGGGTGGCGAGGCCTTTCAGGTTACGGCTGGGAATGTCACGGTAGAAATCGAGGTCGTATTTTTTGGAGAGCGGATCGGCAGTGGCGGGGATTAGGGCAAGGCCGGAGAGGGTTGCTACGAAACACACGAAATGCGCGAAAAGGGGGAGTGAGCGGAGTCGGAGGAATGGCATGAAATAAAAAGGAGGAGCGAAGAGTTAATCGACGACGCGCAGGGGGCGGCGGACCATGAGGGTGGCGAGTTTGCCGGGGAGGAGGTGGCGCTCGTAAAGGGGAATGACGGCGGCGCGGGTTTGGAAGCGGGCTTCGTCGGCGGCGCGGGCGATGCGTTCGATGGAGCCGGGAACGTCGGGGGTGGAAGCGGTCTCGTCCGTGAAGAGCGTGGACTTTTCGACGATGGCGATGACGAGGCCGTCGCGCGGGCGGTCATCACGCATGGCGGCGAGATAGGAGTCGAAGCTGCGCAGGGTGGCGGCGGCGATCACGGAGGGACGTCCGGTGAGTTCGTCGAGGGCAGCGCCGGGGGCGAGAATGACGTCGAGATTTTTGCCAACCCAAGAGGCCTCGATGGGGAGCGTGATGATTTCGCGGTGCGCTTCGCCTTGGTAGTCGCGCCAGGCGAGCGTAGCGGTGACGATATCGCCGGCGCGGACGGTGGCGCGAGAAAGTTGGAACAGGTCGATGGTAACGGCGGGGTTAGCGGGCAGTGGCTCGACCGTGAAGCTGATGCTGCTGGGGAAGGTTTTCTCGTAGGGGTTTTGCAGGTCTTGAGAGAGGCCTTGGACGAATTGATTCAGGCCCTGCGCGAAGGCCTGCGGGCCGGCGTGGAGGGTGCGGGCGGAGAGATTTTGCGTGGCAGAAAATTGAATATTGCTCGTGAGGCGGAAGCCGTGGGCGAGGGCGCCGTCGTTCGACCCCATGATCGCTTGAGTGACGCCGGCGGCGATGAGCGAGGGCGTGAGCTGGGCTTGACGCGCGACTTGGAAACGCAGGACACGGGCGACGGGGCTGGACGGCGCGATGGAGACTTCGACCGCAATCATGGCGGGGCCGGAGCCGAGAGTGCCGGAGACGGCGGAGAGGCGGTCTTGCGTGATGGTGCCGATCACGTTGCCGGTGTTGGCGATTTTGAACGACTGCAGGCTGGAGGGCAAAATCGCGATGATGTCGGCGGCGCACATCGGCAGTTCGACGTTGCCGAGCGAGAGCATGGGGTGACCGAATGCGGTGATGCGGGCGCCATCGACGCGGGAGACGGTGCCGGTGCCGGCCAGGGTGATATCGCCGGTGGCGAGGGCGACGGAGACGGCGGAGCCGGCGCGAAGAGTGGAGGGGGTGGCGGTGGGTGTGGATGTGCCCGTAGAGTTGCCACCGAGTGCGGTGACTTCGAGGCCGAGGGCGGAGAAACGGGGGGCGAAGAGGTCGGCGACGACGGGCGAGAGGCCGCTCAGCGTGAAGACGGGACGGAGGGGTGAGTAGGACGAGGCGGAGGTGGGCGCGGGAGACGGGGCGTTGGGCGCGACCGGAGTGGCGGGGAGCGTGGAGGGTGCGAGGTCAGGTTTGTCGCGGACCTCGGCAAGGTCTGCGGCGGGGGTAAAGCCCGCGTAGCGCACGGTTTCGAAGCGTTGGATCTGGTAGCTGAGAGCGCCGGCGAGTTTGCCTTCGATGTAGAGGGGACTGCCGCTCATGCCGGCGACGGCGCCCATGTTCTGCACACGGGGATCGGTGAGTTGGCAGAGGATCAGGGATTTGCCGGGGCCGAGGGCATTGCGGACGACGCCGGTTACTTCGACGTCAAAGGGTTCGGGTTCGGTGCCGCGAAAAACGGTCCAGACTTGGCCGCGTTGGCCGGGGCGGAGGTCGTCGAGGGAGATGGTGGCGAGAGGCGTGGGTTGGGCGTGAAGTTGCCCCGCGAAACACGCTAAATACGCGAAAATGGAGAGGGGACGGAGAAGTTGCGCACGGAATACACGGAGGACACGGAAACAGGAGGGAACGGAGAGGGACATTTTTTAGAGGGAGCGAAGGGCGTTGGTGATGACCTCGCAGGCGCGATCGATGGCGGGGCCTTCGTGGGCGGTGCTCAGGAAGTAGGCTTCGTAAGCGCTGGGGGGCAAATAGACGCCACCGTCGAGGCAGGCGCGGAAGAAGCGGGCGAAGAGTTTGGCGTCGGAAGTGAGGGCGCTGTCATAGTCGCGGATGGGCGTCGTGGTAAAGAAGACGCTGAACATCGAGCCACGTTGCGGGACTTGGACCGAAATCCCTTTGGCGGCGGCGGCGGACAGGACGGCATCGCGGACTTGGCGGCCGAGGGCTTCGAGGCGGGCGTAGGGATTTAATTCTTCGAGGAGACGGAGGCTCGCGATACCGGCGGAGAGGGCGAGGGGGTTGCCGGAGAGCGTGCCGGCTTGGTAAACAGGACCGAGCGGCGCGAGGTGGTCCATTATGTCGGCGCGACCACCGAAGGCACCGACAGGGAGTCCGCCGCCGATGATTTTACCGAGGGTGGTAAGGTCGGGCGTGATGGATTCGATCTGTTGGACGCCGCCGAGGGCGAGACGGAAGCCGGTCATGACCTCGTCGAAAATAAGGAGCGCACCGTGCTGTGTGCAGAGTTGGCGAACGGCGGCGAGATAGCCGGGATCGGCGGGGATGAAGCCGACGTTGCCGATGTAGGGCTCGAGGATGACGCCAGCGATCTCGCCGGGGTGGGCATCGAAGGCGGCGGCGAGGGCGGCGACGTTGTTGAAGGGAAGAACAATGGTCTCGCGGGCGAAGCTGGCGTCATCCTCGAGCCCTACATCGGCAACGTCGGCTTCATCCCCGCCGATCCCGGCTA
>JANXLP010000464.1 GCA_025355125.1 Opitutaceae bacterium
CTCGCGGAGGTCGTCCCCTTCGGCGGCAAATATCCGACCCTCGGCACCAACCCGCACTCGTGGGGCTTCCCCACCACCGACGCCGTCGGCTACCCCATCGTCATCGACTGGGCCACCTCCGTCGTCGCCATGGGCCGCGTCCAGCAGCTCAAGCGCGAGGGCAAATCCCTCCCGCCGCTCGCCGCCGTCGATAAAGACGGCAATCCCACCATCGATCCGAATCTCGCCGTCTCGCTCCTCCCCTTCGGCGCGCACAAGGGCTACGGCCTCTCGCTCATCAACGAGATCGTCGGCGGCTTCATCGGCGGCTCCCTCCCCACCCTCCGCAATCGCTGGGCCCAAGCCGAGGGCGACAAGGGCACCTGCGTGTTCTTCTTCCAAGTCATCCACCCCGACGCCATCAACGGCGGCGCCTTCGCCAAAGGCCGCAACCAATCGCAAAACGTGAAAGCCGTCATCGCCGACGTCCTCGGCCACGGCAACGAAAAGTCCATGCTCCCCGGCCAGCTCGAAGCCACCTGGGCCAAGCACACCGCCGCCGCCGGCGGCCTCCTCTTCTCCAAGGCCGAAGTCGAAGCCTTCAACGAACTCGCCACCGAGGCCGCCCAACCCCTCTGGGACCTCGCCACCCTCAAGACCGTCACGATTTAATCTCGATTCGTCTATCAAGGAGAACGGACCTCCCGGTCCGTTCCCCGGCCCCCTCCGCGCCACCACCGCACGCTTGCCGTCAGCCCTCATCCCGCCACTTTGCCCCCATGAGCTTGAGTAGAACTCAAGCAGGAGGCGCAGACCCTCACCACGGAGGAGCGCATTGAGCTGCGTTCCTACCTGCGCCTTCTCGACCTAAAGGAAGATACCTCACGGCAGCAGCAGTTGTTCGCCGCCCTCGACGGCGCCCAAGCCGGCCAGAGCGTTGGCGGTGAAGAGGTGCGCCGCGCGCTCTCCCGGCCGCCGTCCGCGCAACCGTGAACTATGGTCTCGCCGTCGAGCGCGCAGCCTTGACCCGTCTCCTCGCCGAGGCGCCTGCCTGCCAATGACGGCTCTTCGATCTTTTTTTCCGCCGTCGCCGACCGCCCTTTTACCCCGCCTGATCTCTCCCTCCGCCGCACCGACGGCGCCGTCATCGCTATCCGCGTCTTCGGCGATACCCTCGTCCACTACCACATCGATCACGCCGTGAAGACCGTCATCATCCTCGACTACGAACTGGTCACCGCCGACTGAGTAGGCTTGAATCTTTTGCACGGATTCGAGCCCTGCAAACTCACTCATCAGCGTTTCGGTCCGCAACCGGCGAACCCGAGCGTTTATTGAGGTCAAGTCGGTAAGAAGCGTTACGCAACGCAGCCTGAGGAAAGTCGTCGTAGTAAGTAATGAGAACCTTGCTTGGATCGTCCTCCAAAACACTTTCCACGTTCCAAAGCTGCCAACGGAATCCCGAGCCATCGCGTTTTGAATCAATATACGTCGCCGAGTGGTTAAACGTGACGCATTCTAAGATTTGAGAACGTTCATCGGTCGCGCGCGTGCATGAATTGAAGGTGCTGCCGATCGAAATGGGACGAGCCTCTTTAAGCGAACTAAAGGGGCGGAGCGTGACTTGACGTGACGAATCTTTGCACGCCGACCGAAGCGAAGAATCTTTCATCTTTCCCCACCACCATGAGCCTCCAAATCAAACCCGCCTAATCCTGCACCTTGACCAAAGCTCGCTCAAAAGCACCCGTTCCCGCCCACGACCCGCGCCGTGGTTTTTTTTTATTTTTCACCCCTTCGCTTCTCAGCGCGCCTTCAAAATACGAACGGCACGAGCGCCTTGGTCCGCGCCTTGTAGGCGACAAAGCTCCTCTGAAATCGTCGCGCCAGCAGCGCCTCCTCGGCTCGGAGTTTCCACACATGTAGCAAGAAGAACATTACGAACGCACCCAACGCCTGCGCCGTGCCGAGCACCAGTGCCGTCCCGAGAAACATCAGGATCAGTCCCGAGTAAATGGGATGCCGCACAAAACGATAGGGCCCGCGTTCCACGAGTTCATGGCCCCTCTTCAACGTGACCGCTCCGCTCCAGTTCCGCGCGAGCACCAGCCGCCCCCAGATCGCCAGTCCTGCACCGGCAACGACCATCGTCAGTCCCGTCAACTCCGGCCGTTGCCGCAACAGACGGGCATCACCCACGGGCAGCGCGCCCGCGAGCAAGGCAAACGACACCATCAGCAACAATCCATAGGCCGCCACACTGCCTCGCGATTGCCTTACTTCCGTCCGCTTCGTGTTGAAATAGGCCACCCCCCACACCAAGCCCAGTGCGAGCCATACACCGCGCACAATTTCCAGCGTGACGGCGCGGGGCAGCATGCGGCTTAAGTAAAAAAAACCTGCGCTCAGCGGCGGCGCTCGATGCGCAGCGACATCCCCGGCGTGGGCCGCAGGGTCATGCGACCCAGCGGTTCGATCACCGCGCCCTCGGGCACGCGCAGCCGGAAGGACTGCGCCACCATCGCGAAGAGGAGTGTCGCCTCGAGCAGCCCGAGGTGCTTGCCCATGCAGACGCGCGAGCCGGTGCCAAACGGGATGTAGGCAAACTGCTGCACCTTCTGCACCTCCGGCGGGAGAAACCGCTCGGGCCGAAACGCCTTCGGCTCCTCCCAATATTTCTCGTGCCGGTGCAGGAGCCACGAAGCGATCGTGATGTAGGAACCCGCCGGCACCCGGTTGCCGCAGATCTCGTCGTCCTCGATCGCCTCGCGAGAGAAGATGTGGACCGGCGGATAGAGTCGCAGCGTCTCGTCGACCACGGCCCGCGAATACGTGAGCTGCGGCACGTCCTCGAAACGAATTGGCCGGTCACCCACCACGCGATCAATCTCCTCATGCACGCGCTTTTCTGCCTCCGGGTGCTGGCTGAGCGAATAAAACGCCCAGCCCAGCGTCAGCGCCGTGGTTTCATGTCCCGCCAGGAAAATCGAGGCCATCTCGTCGCGGATCAGATTCGGGGCCATCGGCTGGCCTTGCGGATCGCGGTATTGGATCAGCATTTCGAGGAGGGTCGGTGACGCCTGCGGATCACGCGTCCGTCCGGCTTTCAAGAAATCGAGCAGCACGCTGTCGAAGCGCTTCACCGCGCGCCGACCGCGCCAGCCACCCGGCCGCGGCAGCCATGTCGGCAAGCCGAGAAACTCAAAGATGTGCACCCGTCCATGCGATGCCGAGTATTCCTTGAACGCTTCATACATCACCTGTCCCCGTTCTTTCAGCGGATAGCCGAACATGAGCTGCGAGATGATCTCCGCCGTCACGAGCGTGAACGGCTCCGTCACATCGACCACCTGGCCCTCAGGTGCCGCGCGCAACTCCGCGATCATCTCCTCGCCGCACGCGATGATCGTCGCCGCGTAATCGGGCAACCGGCTGCCGTGGGTCGATGGCGACGCGACCTTGCGCTGCCGCGCCCACAGCTCGCCGTTGCTCACGAAGAGCCCGTTGCCGAGCAGCGGTTTCAGCGTCTGCGAGTTGACCGGACTCTTCCGGTAATTCTTGTCGTTGGACACCATCACGTGCTGCACGCCGGCCGGGCTGTTCACGATGAACATCTGGCGCGTGGGGTAGCGCACCGTGATGAACTCCTTTCGGTAATAGGATTTGGGCCACATCGCGACGACGTTGTTACGCGCGCGCAGGAGGTATTTGATGTCGTCGAACAGGGCAGCCAGCATAAGAAGAAGGTTCGGCACTTTGAGCGCTCGCAGGCTTGGACGGGCCGGCAAGAATCATGCGGAACGCAATGACTCATGATTTCACGCCGTAAGCATCAACTATTTTCGCGGAAGTTTCGTGCTGCTCGCGGCTACCTCCCAATACGTGCCGACGAGCTGTCCCCTGTTGACAACGCCAGAGCATGAGCCAGTGCGAACCGTCATGTCCGAGCTGCCACTGACGCCCACCGAGCGCTATTTTTTTCACGATCACCGCGAGTCCCATCCGGCGTGGATTCGCTACGACTTCACGTTTCGTGGTGCGCTCGAACGCGCGGCGTTGGCGCGGGCGCTGGACCGGATCGCGCAACGGCATCCGCTCACGGGAGCGACCGTGGCACCGCGGCGCTGGGGCGCGCCGGTCTGGAAACTGGGCGCAGCCCGGCCGGAATTGGCGTGGCGCGACGGTGACGCCGCTGATGACGAAGACGACGCCCGAGAGCGGCACGATCTCTCGGCGCGCGCGGGCTTGCGCTGTCGGGTGCAGGTGCGCGCGGCGGAGACGCATCTCACGTTGACCGTGCATCACGCGGTCGCCGACGGACTCGGCGTGCATGTGCTCGCGAAGGATCTTTTTGCGCTCTACGCGATCGAGTGCGGGGCTGCGGTCACCTTACCTCCGATCGCGCCGTTGAGCTCGGGGCGGGATCGTAAGTCGCCCGGTGCGGCGGCGTGGTGGCGGCAATTGCCGTGGGTCGCACTCGGAGTCGTATGGGGCGCCCTACTGGGCCGACAACGCGTGGTCGAAATGCGCGGAGCGGGCGGGGACGGGCGGCGGCGCGAACTGGCGGCGCGTTGTTGGTCCGTGGATGATACGGTGCGCCTGCGCAAGGCTACCCGCACGGCCGGCACGTCGTTAAACGAACTCGTGCTCCGCGATATCCAGGTGGCCCTCGGCGCGTGGTTGCAACGACACGGCCCGGCGGCGGCGGAGGATTGGACCCGAGTCCTCGTGCCGATGAACGTCGGTGGCGCGCGAGTCGGGTTGCAGTCCTCGACCAATGCGTTGGGCGTGGTCCTGATCGACCGTCGCGTGCGATCACTGGGACGGCGGGCGCGATTGCTGCACCGCGCGCGCGAGGACATGGAGTTTATCCAGCGGCGCGGTTTGATGCGGGCCTTTGGCGCATTGATGCGCCTGCGCGGCTGGCTGCCAGGCGGGATCGCGCGCTATTGCCGGCGCAGCGGCGCGCGCAGCACGCTGGTCTTTTCCAACATCGGAAAACTTCTCGGCAGCGGTGCGCTCGTGCGGACGGATGGGGTGCTCGCACTGCCCGGCGCGGAATTGACGGACATCGCGGCCTGGGGTCCGTGCCGCCCTGGCGCGAACATTTTTGCCGCGACGGGCTCGTATCGCGGCCGGCAGTCGTTTTGGGTGGCCTACGATCCGATGGCGATGAGTGCGGCCCAGGCGGAGGATTTTGCGAATGAGTGGGAAGCGCAATTGCGGCTCTCGCTGGCCGGCGCGTAAATAAACGACGGCACGCGCGGGTTGAGACTGGAAATAGTTGCAGCAACCCGAACTTCGGGTTGCTCCGCAGGCCGCCGCGATCGCAGCACAAACCGCCGGGCCCGGCTCACGCTCAGTCCCGCGTTCTCGGGCCTACCCGCCGCGCAGACGGCGTCGCCCTATTTTCGCACGCGAAAATCTTACTATACGCACAATTTCGCTTCGGATCGGACTATCCGATAAATGGGTCGTTGCTGCGTAGATTTACGCTGACGCCATCAACCCCTCCGCAGTTTCCGTCTGTCTC
>JANXLP010000006.1 GCA_025355125.1 Opitutaceae bacterium
CCGCCATCGAGGCCCTTGAGACCGGCCGAATCGCGCTACACCCCGTCTGGGATCGCGCCTCGCGCATCAGAACGTTGATGGAACACTACCCGCAGATGGACGCCGGCGACGCCTCCCTCGTCGTCCTCTCCGAGCGTTTCCCCCAAGCCAAAATCATCACCGCCGGCGTCCGCGATTTCACCGTTTACCGCCGCTTCCGTAACGAAGCCCTGCCCCTGATCCACCCCTGAATCCATCCTCCGTGCCCGCCGCAGCCTCTCCGCCGTAGGAGCCTGCTTGCAGGCGATCCCCGCCCGCCTCACCCCAACGGCATCAATTTCTCCCAAGAACACCCCAGCGCCCGCTGAATCCGTAGCACCGTCGGAAGCAACAAATTGATCTCCCCGGCCTCGATCCTTTGCAGCGTGCGGATATTTAGATCCGCCAGTTCCGCCATCTTCTCCTGAGTAACCGAACGGGCCACGCGCTCCCGACGAACATTCGCTCCAAAGCGAACCATCTCGCGCTTGATTTCGGGTTTCAATGACACGGCACATCGTGCCGTAACAACCCACTTGACGGTAACGGCGCATACGCCGTGTAATGACATCGTGTTGCTGGTAAACGCTCGGGCCGGAGCGAGTCGCATTCACGGCATAGGTTTGATCGCGCAAGAACCCATTCGTTGCGGCACCACCATCTGGCGTTTCGAACCGGGTTTTGATTTGGAACTCAGGGAAACCGATCTGCAACGGCTGTCGTCTGCTGCCCGCGACCAGGTTCATCACTACGCTTACTATGACCGCAGCACCCAGTGCTACCGGCTATCGAGCGATGACGACCGTTTCACGAATCGTTCGGACTCACCCAATACACGGCTTCGGGGACCAGGCGCCTGCGCGGAGCATGATATCAAACCGGGCGAAGAAATTACCATCGACTATCGCGAGTTGGGGATGTCGCCACCCGTTACATGAGTTCTACGACTTCGGCCTACCTCGTCATTGTCTTGGTCGCGTTGATCACCGTAGGCGGAGACTACTTCCTTAAACTGGCGGGTCGCACACCGCCCCTGAAGATCGGGCCGCTTATAGCCGGATGCCTTATTTACGGTGCCACGGGGATTCTCTGGGCCGTGGCGATGCGCCACCTCAAACTCACCTCGCTTTCCGTCGTCTTCTCCCTCTCTACGGTTCTCTTCGCCACTGCGCTTGGGACATTGGTCTTTCGCGAAACCCTCAGCCGCGTGGAAATCCTGGGCGTGATTTTCGCGTTAGCGGCATTAGCCCTGTTGAAAAAATTTTCTTAAACACGCCCGCTCCACCCTCGGCATCCCTTGACTCCGTGCCCTCATCCGCGACGTTCACCCCGTGCCCTCCTCGCCCCTCGCTCCCGCGAAAAAAGTCCGTCGCAAACGCCGGCCGGCTTCGACCGCGCTCCGCCAGCGCGGCTCCGGCCCGTCGTTCGCCGAGGGCATGAAGCCTTTCATCGGCATGGTCAAAAACGCACCGCCCGACCTCTCGATGCGTGAAGGCTTCGGCAATTAGATACCTCATCGACGCCGGCCCCCTCGTCGGCGCGCTTTCCTCCCGCGACCAATGGCACGCTTGGAGTGCTGGGGTGATCGCTACCTTGGATGAACCCGTTTTCACCACCGAGATCGTTTTCGGCGAGGCCTGTCACCTGCTTGCCGGCGAGCGGCCCGCGCAGCTCGTGCTCATCCGCATGGTGGCGGAGAAACGGCTCAACCTACTCCCGGTTTGGGCCGAATACGGCGACCGCGCCGCCGCCCTGCTCACCCGTTACCCCCGGATGGACGCCGGCGACGCCTCCCTTGTCGTCCTCTCCGAGCGCTTCCCGAAAGCCAAAATCATCACCACCGACGTCCGCGATTTCACCGTTTACCGCCGCTTCCGCAACGAAGCCCTCCCGCTGATCCATCCCTGAGCCAAAATCCATGCAGTCGAACTCCGGATGCCGAGCGGTAAGCTCCCCACCAAACGGTGAACACCTCGCTCGGCTGCAAAACCCCGCACCCGCCCTCCGAAGATCGGGCTCTCAGCTCTCAACTCTCAGCTCTCAACCGCATCTTTACGGCTAAGCCCCCATGTTCTCCGCCTTCCCCGAAATCGCCGCCGCCTTCCCGTGGTTTTTCCCCGCCTGCGTTACGATCTTCGGCCTGATGGTCGGCAGCTTTCTTAACGTCGTCATCTACCGCGTGCCCGCCGGCCAGTCCATCGTGACGCCCGGCTCCCACTGCGCCTGCGGCCAGCCCATCAAGTGGCATGACAACGTCCCCGTGCTTTCCTGGCTGCTCCTCCGCGGACGCGCCCGCTGCTGCGGACGGAAATTCTCTTTTCGTTACCCCTTCGTCGAACTCCTCACCGGCGCCCTTTTTCTCGCCTGCTGGTTACATTTTCCTCCCGCCGTCGCCGCCGTCGGCTGGGTCTTTATGAGCTGCCTCGTGTGCGCCACGTTCATCGACCTCGATCACATGATCATCCCCGATGTCTTCACGCTCGGCCTCGGCGTGGTCGGCGTGCTCCTTTCGCTCATCGTGCCTGCGCTGCACGGCCAGCACAGCGAGTTTTTCGCCCTCGCCAGCCTCCGCGCCGGCACGATGTCACTGCAGGGCCTGCTCGTCGGCTCCGGCCTCGTTCTCTGGATCGCGCTGCTCGCCGAGTTCGTTTTCAAAAAAGAAGCCATGGGCTTCGGTGACGTGAAATTCGTCGGCGCCATCGGCGCGTTCGCCGGATGGCAGGGCGCGGTCACTTCCGTTTTCGGAGGCGCCGTCGTCGGCACGCTCTGGTTCATCATCGCGCTCCTCTGGCAAAAAATCGCCGGCCAATCGCCCGCCCCCGCCGCGCTGAAATCCGAAACTCCCGACGGCGAACCCACCGCCCTCGGCTTCGGCGCGCAGGTCCCGTTCGGCCCCATGCTGGCCATCGCCGCCGCCGTTCACTTCCTGTTTCTCCGCGGCTACGTCGCCACGTGGTTCGCCCAATTCGGCGAACTGTTCTGAGCCACGTTTGAAGGTAGGGCGCGTTATCCCTAACGCGCCGGAGCGGCCCCGACCGCTCAAAGATACTTGCCCATCACCCGCCTTAACGCCGGCCGCACCGTCCGCGCCAGCGAAGTATTCGCGTAGCCCATCCACGCCACCGGCGTCGTTGTATCGAGCGGAAAGCGCAGCGCTCCGCCATTGGGCGCCTCGATCACGCAACCCGCTTCGCGCGCGATCAGCGCAGTGCAAATATCGTAGGGATGACAACACAGCGTCGCCGCCGAAAACCCCAGCTTCGCATACGCCAGCGGACGCAAGTCACCGAGCATCCGGTCATGCCCCACGATCAACTCATGGAGTTGTCCGCCCGTGCAAATATACTGGTCATCAAACACGAGTTGCCCGCCGTTCTTCCCGTGAACACCCAGCTCTTTCCACAGCTCCTCTTCAATTGCCCCGAGCAGCCCTTTCCCCTCGGGAAAAAACCGCGCGAGCGACGCAAACCCGTGCTCAAAATGTTTCAGCGGTGAAGGCCGCACCGTGATTTTTTTCCTGCCGACCCCGCCCGCACCTCGACGCACATCCACCGCCTCCGCCACCACGCCGCCTCCGCGCACCGCACTCAACTGATCCGCTCGCCACTGCTTGCTCGTCGGTAGTTCCGTCATCGCCGCGACCACGATGTCGCCGAGGTGGTTCTTCGCCCCGCGCTGCACCGCGAGCCCCGCGAGGCTCCACGCGGAGCGCTTGTCATACATAAAACTCCGTGTGCCGTCGATCGGATCGAGAATGCACTTGAACCGCGTGCGCGTCACCGGCGTTCCCCTCGGAAACGTCGCCGCCACACCATCCTCCAATCCTTCCATCACCAGCTCCACCGGCCACGCCCGCGGCCAGTTTTCCTCAAACCACGCCATGATCGCCGCCTCACTCAGCCGATCCACGTGGTAAATCGTATCCGCCGCCGTCACCGCCGCGACCTTCGCAAACGACGCCGACTGCCGCACCCGCGCCGCCACCAGCGTGTCGCGAATGCTATCCTGCAACGCGCACAACAGCCGCCGCGCCCGCTTCATCTCCGCCGCCGTCATTGTGTCGCTCATGGTTTAGAAAATTAAAGTAGCTTCGCGCCGTCGCCCGTCTGTGCGTGCAGCACATCCGGCGTCGCCCCGAACTTCTCCCGATACGCCACCGCGACCGCCTGCGCTTCCTGCTCACCGAATGCACCGCTCGTCATCGCCATCACCGCCCCGCCAAAACCACCGCCCGTGAGTCGCGCGCCAAACACGTGCGCCGTCGCCGTCAGCGTATCGACTAGGAAATCCAACTCCGGCGTGCTGTTCTCAAAAAGGAACTGCGAGCTGCGATGCGATGCCGTGAGCAATCGCCCCACCGCCACAAGATCGCCGCCCGCGAGCGCGAACTTCGCCGCATCCACGCGCGCGATTTCATCCACGACATGCTTTGCCCGTTTAAAAACTTCCGGCGCGAGTTTCGCCTTCCCTGCTTCCACCGCCGCGGCATCCGCCTCGACCAATAAGCTCACGCCCAGTCCCTGAGCCGCCGCCATACACTCGCGGTGCCGCGCCGCGTAAAGTCCATCCACGAGCGCGTGCTTTGTGTGGGTGTTGAAAATCCAGAAATGCGCATCCCCCGGCAACGGCACCGTTTCGAAAACCGGCCCGCGACAGTCTATGAAAACCAACCGGTTCTTCTGCCCAAACCCCGACACGCCCTGGTCGAGAATTCCACACGGCACGCCGACGAAATGATTCTCCGCGTGCTTACCGATCTTCACCACCGCTTCCCGCAGCGGCCGTTCGCCCGCCATTTCCAAAAACGCCAGCGCCGACGCCAGCTCGATCGCCGCACTACTGCTCAGCCCCGCGCCCGAAGGCAGATTCGACATCGCCAGATAATCAAAGCCCGCCGGCGCCACCGCGCCAAATACCGGCAACGCCGCCAACACCCCGAGCGGATAATTCACCCAACTCTCCGATCCGTTTCTTTTGCCCATCTCCTCCACGCGCAGTTCCACCGGCGCCCCGCGCTGATCACTCGCAAATTGTCGCCGCCCATCCGCCCGCCCCGCCACCGCCACCCACACGCCGCGATCCAGCGCCGCGCCTAACACCGTGCCGCCATTATAGTCCGTATGATTGCCGATGAATTCAATCCGCCCCGGCGCATAGGCGACGATTTCAGGGACTCGGCCGTAAACAGCGCGAAACTTCTCAGCGATCAGTTGCTTCATATCTGGGGGAGGCACCAAACAACCCGCCCCCACGCACGCGTCGAGCGGGAAGCGCGTCAGGCGCCCCCGGTGGGCAAGGCCGGCGGCTGCGTCGCCGGAAAATCCGCCGGCACCTCACCTGCACTCCCTTTCACCAGCAACCGCAACAAACGCTCCAACGACTCCTCTCTCGTTTGCCCACGCTCCGCCGCCAGTTGCTCCGCCCGTTTCAACAACTGCGCCGCCATCGTCGCCGCCTGCGCCGGCGGCGCGCCCAGTCGCTCGCACAGTTGGGTGAGTTGTTGCTGCTCGTTCGTCATGAAGAAATTTCAGCCGCCACTCTGATTTCTGCCGCGCCGTCCGCCATCAACGCCAGCGCCTGCTCCGGCTGAAAATTGATCAGTGAAAGCATCGAAAGCCCCATAAATCCGCTCTCAGTCTTCACTGCCGAGCGCAGTTCGCCCACCTGCCGCCCGCCCTGCCAAAGCCCCGCAGGCGTCTGCGGCGCCGCGCCAGAGCCTTCGACCCGTTTCAACCGACGACGCACCTGCCCCATGGATTTCAACCGCGCCATCACCTCCTGTCCGAGATAACATCCCTTCGTGTAAGAAATCGTCTCGCCCTCCAGCCCCGCCTCGCCCGGCAAATCACCCGCGCCGATATCCGCCGGCACCGCCGGAATTCCCGCCTCGATGCGGACGCGCGCCAACTCCTCGCCTCCGATCTCCGCCACCCCCGCCAGCTGCGCCCGCACGTTCACCCACTCCGCTCTTGGGAAAATCCACTCTACGCTCTCACCTTTTCCGCGTCGCCCCGGAAAAATCACCCCCGGCCTCGTCTCCTGCCCGGCCCACCCCGCCGCACCCGCACCGATCAGCACGACGCCGACCCAATCCGCCGTGAGGTCCTCCACCACGACATCATCCGCGATGATGTAATCCTCCAGCCGCTGCTTCAGCCCCGCCGCCGGGCAAAAATAGCTCACCACGAAAAACTCCCCCGTCTCTTTACCCGTGATCACAAAACTGTCCGCCACGACCTTCCCCTTTTGATTCAGCCAAAGACCATAGACCGCCTCACCCAACGCCCGCCCCCGCAGCTCATTAGTGAATTGCCCCTGCAAAAACGTCGCCGCATCCTCTCCTGAGACGCGCAGGAAGGCGCCGATTTCCCACGCTGAGAACTGCCATGTTGACGAAATGGTCATGAATTTTATCCTGCTGTTTTTTAGCGATTTAGCAATCCCCGTGATAGATTTTGATAACTTTGAGTTGACGCAGGGTTACGATGCACTATTCCTCTTCTTGTTCAATTTAACACTTCTCCCCGCCTAGCGGGGAGTTTTGGGGTAACTAAGAAAGCAAAGGCCGGCTACATAGGGGTATGTAGCCGGCCACTTTTTTGCCCAAATACCAAGGTTCGCCCTGACCCACCCCGGGCTTGCGCCTCTGCCATTTAGCCCGACAACCTGCCCCTTCATGCACCGCACCTCCGACCTCAATGTCGTCGAAACCCGCGCCCTCCCCACGCCCGCCGCCCTGCTCGCGGAGCTGCCCAAGACCGCCGCGCAGGCCGCTTTCGTTGCGCACAGCCGCGAGGATATCCACCGCATCATCTTCACCGACGACCAGCGCTTTCTACTCCTGATCGGACCTTGCTCTATCCACGACCTCGACGCCGGTCGCGACTACGCCCGCCGCCTCGCCGCCCTCGCAAAAGAAGTCTCCGACCGCGTGCTCATCGTGATGCGCGTGTATTTCGAGAAACCCCGCACCACCGTCGGCTGGAAAGGCCTCGTAATGGACCCGCATCTCGACGGTTCCAACGACATCGCCGCCGGCCTCCATCTCGGCCGTAGTTTTCTCCGCGACGTCCTCGACCTCGGTCTGCCCACCGCCACCGAGTTTCTCGATCCCATCACCCCGCAATACGTCGCCGATCTCGTCTGCTGGGGCGCCATCGGCGCTCGCACCACGGAATCGCAGACGCACCGTCAGATGGCTTCCGGTCTCTCCATGCCACTCGGCTTCAAGAACAGCACCGATGGCTCCTTCCAAGCCGCCATCAACGCCATCAAAGCCGCCGGCCAGCCGCAGACGTTCCTCGGCATCAACCTCGATGGCGCCGCCTCCGCCATCGTCACCCGCGGCAATCCCAACTGCCACGTAGTCCTCCGCGGCGGCGGCGGCGGCCCGAACTACTCGCCCGCGCACATCGCCCAGACCGAGGCGCTCCTCGTCAAAGCCGGCCTCCCCAAATCCATCCTCGTCGACTGCTCGCACGACAACTCCGCAAAAAAACCCGAACTGCAGCCCGAGGTCATGCGCGCCCTCCTCGCGCAAATCGCCGCCGGCAACCACTCCATCATGGGCGCGATGATCGAGAGTAATATCAGCGCCGGCAGCCAGCCCTTCCCCCAGCCCAAGGAAAATCTCCGCTACGGCGTGAGCATCACCGACGGCTGCATCGACTGGGCCACCACCGAAGCTCTCATCCGCGAAATCCACACCGCCCTGGCGCCGCGTTTCGCCCAAGGATAAACCCTGTCGGCGGCGCGCCTCACACCCGCCCGAGATGCGTATCTTTGAACGCCGTCGGATACTTCAGCCCATAGTTCAGCATCCGGTCGAAGCCGATGTGTGCCACCCAAACGGCCAGCCACGGCAACGTCCGACACCTGACCGGAAATATGGCAGCCCAGCCCAATCCCGAGCGGTAGCACACAGGTGTGGGCCGCATTGAAACAGGCGGCACCCGTCCGCAATCCGACCAAAAATCCCAGCGCCGCCAGATCCGGCGCGAGAAACAGCGCGGCAAACCAACCCCACGATCCGTCCCACGCCTGCGATCCGTCCCACGCCTGAAATGCAGCCAAGCTCACCAGCAGGACCGCCGCGCCTTCCAGCCGCAGCAACAGTTTCGGCGAAAACAAGATCATGATCGACTGTCCAACCACACGTCTTCGGGTCAAGCCGAGCCATCCCCCGACTCTCCGAGAGAAGCCGCAATCTCGCCCATGACCTTCCCCCATGATCCGCACGCGCAGGCCGTGCGACGCCGTCTTTAGCGCAAACCTCGGCAGCTTCTGCGATAGAGTCTGACACAATGGTGTTCCTATGCCGACAGCGTCATCGATTCACCGTGTCACCGGGCCGCCGACCGCGGGCCGGGCTGATATCCTGAGCCGCCGTCAAGGAGCCGCCGGGCTTCGCGCCACGGCAATGGCAGCGATGCCAACGGCACCTCCGCCGAGGCGAAACGGATATTCTGCGCCGTTTCGCCGCTGCGGCGCACGGCCTCACGATGCGCCGGCGAACGCACAAACGCCATCAACGCGGCCTCGTCCGCCCACGCCGTCATTGTCCACGCCTTGTTACCGAAAATTTCGAAACGTAACGAATAGCCGAGCAACCCCGCCTACCCGCGCAAATCGTCGAGCACGGCCCCTGTATCCTTGAAGAACTCGCCGCGTTTACCCGGCCGGTGCTCCGTCGCGGTCAGCGCCATTAGGACGGTTTGCCCCGGTGCCAACGTCCCTTCCCGCGCCAGCGCCGTTTTGCGAAACGGCGCCGCGTAGGCGCATCCCGTGATCCAAGTCGTCCACGCCGCCAGCACTGTCGGAAACAACGTCCTCATGAGCGCATCGGCGGCGGCAGCAGCGAATAAAGCACCGGCGTCACCAACCGCGAAAGCAGTAGCGAGCTGATCAACCCACCGATGATCACCACCGCCAGCGGCGAATACAGCCCGCTCCCCTGCAACGCCAGCGGCAGCAACGCCCCCAATGCCGTGAACGTCGTCAGCACCACCGGCAGAAAGCGGATCTCCCCCGCCTGCTTGATCGCCGCCTTCAACTCCATGCCCTCCGCCCGCAGTTGGTTCGTAAAATCCACGAGCAAAATCGAATTCTTGATCTCGATCCCGATCAGCGCGACGAACCCGATCGCCGCCATGAACGACAGCGAATAACCCGTCACCCACAGCCCGAGAATCCCGCCGATAAACCCCAACGGAATCACCGAGCCCACGATCAGCGTCCCGCGGAAGCTGCCAAACTCCAGCACCAGAATCGCCAGAATTCCAAACGCCGCCACCAGGATCGCCCCACCGAGCCCGCCGAAACTCTGTTTGCGGCTCTCCACCTCGCCGCCAAATTCCCATCGCACGCCCGCCGGCCACGTCAGCTTCTTCAACTCCGCCTCGGTCGCCCGCGTGAGCCGATCCACATTGAACCCGTCGCGCACAAACGCCGCCACCGTCGCCGAGCGTTCGCGGTTATAGCGCTGGATCACCGGCGGCGCCGATTCAAACGTAAGTTCCGCCACCTGCGTGATCGGCAAGTAGGCTCCCGTCGCCGCGCTCTGCACCCGGATCTTCGGCCAGTTCTCAAGCGTCGCCCGCTCCCCGCGCGGCAACGCCACCTGGATGGCATACTGGTCGCCGTCGCTCTCCCGAAACCGCCCCACCTCGACTCCGGCAAACGCCAGCCGCACCCCCCGGTCGATCTCCGCCTCGCTCACGCCCAGCAACGCCGCCATCGGCTTGTCGATCACCACGCGTAGGTCTGTCCGCCGCACGCGCACCGGATTGTTGACCGCCTGCGTGCCCTCGATCCCGCGCAACAGCGTCTCCACGCGTCCCGCCTCGCGCACTAGCACGCCAAGATCATCCGCAAAAATCCGCACCGCGACCGGCGCCTCGATCGGCGGCCCGTTTTCAAATTCTTTCACCACGATCCGCGCGCCCGGGATCGCCGCCACCTCGGCGCGCAACGCCGCAAACACCGCCGGGCTCGTCTTCGGATCGTAGGCCTTCAGCGCCGCGAAGATCTCCGCCACGTTCGCCTTCGTCGCCTGCGGCACTTCGTTGTAATAAATCTGCGGGTTGCTGTTCCCGACCGTCGTGAAGAAATTTTTCACGTGCGGATTTCTTGTCAGCACCGCCTCGACCCGGCGCGCGATCGCATCGGTCGCCGCGACACTTGCGCCCTCCTCCGCTTCAATCTGGACGAGGAATTGCGGCACGCCCGCTTTCGGAAAGAGCGAGAACCCGATCTGCGGCACAAGCGCGAAGCTTCCCACCACCAACATCGCCGCCACCGCCAGCGCCGCGATCCGGTGCTGCATCACCCAGTGCAGGACCGGCCGGTAGCTCCGCGAGATGCCGCCCTGCAACAGCCGCAGCAGGGCGTTTCCGTCGTGCTTTTCTTCGCCGCCCAGCACCAAACTCGCCAGCAGCGGGATGATCGTCAGCGCCACAACCATCGATGCCAGCACCGTGAACACCACCGCCAGCGGCAGGCTGCGGATAAACTGCCCCGGCCCGCCCGGCAGCATGATGAGCGGCAGAAACGCGAAGAGCAGCGTCGCCGTCGTCCCCACCACCGCGACCGCGATCTGCCGCGTCGCCTCGGTCGCCGCCTCCACCGGCCCGCGACCCATCCGCCGGAAGCGCACGATATTCTCCACCACCACGATCGAGTCGTCCACCAGCAGCCCGAGCGCGATCACGCAGCCGACGATACTGAGCTGGTTCAGACTGTAGCCCGTGTAGTGAAGCACCGTCAGCCCCATCGCCAGCGAGAGCGGGATCGAGACCAGCACGAGCAACGACGCGCGGAATCCCAGCGGCAACACCGTCAGCAGCACCAGCGCAAACGCGATCAGGAAGTCATGCTCCAATCGACCGAGACGCGTCTCCACGTTGATCGACTGGTCCCAGCCGATCTCCAGCCGCACGTCGCCCGGCAGCCCGGCACGAAATTTCTCGATCTCCACCTTTAGCCCCTCGCTCAGCGCCAGCAGGTTCTGCGCTTCGCGCGGACGCGCCGTCACGAACACCGCCCGTTCGCCGTTGTAGCGCCCGAAATCTTCCTTGTCTGCCGTGGTCCACTGCACGTCCGCCATGTCCCCGAGCCGCACCACCGCCGCGCCGTTGCCGGCCACCGGCGTGTTCCGCACTTCGTCGATGTCCGCATAGCTGCCGCTCGTTTTGATATTGAAACGCCGGTCGCCCAGCTCGACCGCTCCGCCCGGGATCGCCGCGTTGTCGCCCTGAATCGCGGTGATGATCTGCCCCAGCGGCAACTTCAGTTGCGCCACGTGGTCGAGGTCCAGCGACACCCGCACCTGCTTTTCGGGAAACGCGTGCTTCCGCGCCTGCCGCACGCCCGCCACCGCTTCGAAGCGTTTCCGCAACGTCTCCGCGAGATCCTGCAACCGGGCATAGCTCGCGTCCGCCGACACCAGCGCCACCTGCATCATCGCCACATTGACGGTCTGGATTTTTCGCACCTCCACGTCCGTCACCCCACCCGGGAGCCGCGTGCGCTGCACGTTCACCTGCCGCAGCACGTCGTCATATTTTTTCTCCGGATCCGTGCCGTAAAAGAAATCGATGCCCACCGAAACAAACCCGTCCTTCACCGTGCTGCGGATCTTGTCGATGTCGTCCAGCTCCTTGAACGCATCCTCCAGCGGCCGCGCCACGAGTTGCTCGATGTCCGTCGCGTTCGCGCCCGGGTAGGACGCGATCACGATGAACGACGGCACCTTCAGGCTCGGATCTTCGAGCCGCGGGATGCTGAAAAACGAACTCACCCCCAGCGCCGCCAGACAGGCGAAGACGACCAGCGTGAACTGCGAATTTTTGACCGCGTAATCGGTGAGCTTCATGGCGACGAAAATTCTCCGTTCACTTCGCCACCGTCACCAACGCGCCATCGCGCAGATACTCGCCGCCGGCCACGACCAACCGCGCGCCGCGCGGCAACGCCGTGCGGAGATACGCCTGCGCCCCGAGCAGCGTCTCGATCTCGACCACCACCCGCCGCGCCGCCGGCTGGCCTGCTTCGACGAGAAAGAGACTGGCCCGGCCCCCGTCGCCCTCGATCAGCGTCGCCGCCGGCACCACCGGCCGCTCCGCCACCGCCGCCGGCAGCAGCGTCACCACCGCCACAAAGCCCGAGCGCGCCAGCAGCGGCGCCCGCTCCAACGCGATCTCCACCTCGGTCGTCCGCGTGCCCGCATCCGCCGCGTCGGAGATCTGGATCACCCGGCCCGGCAGCGCGCCGGCGTCACCGCCGCCGAGCACTTCCGCCCGGTCGCCCACCCGCACCCGCGCCACGTCGCGCTCGGCGAGCCCCGCCCGCACGATCCAGCCGTCCGCTTCCGCTGCAAACGCGAGCACCGCCCGGCCCGCCGCCACCAGCTCGTTCGGCTCCGCGTTGCGCCGCAAGATCTGGCCCGCCGCCGGCGCGACGATTTCCGCGTGTTGCCGGTTGAACTCCGCGATCCGCAGTTGCGCCGCGGCCTGCTCCAGGCCCGTGCGCGCATCCTGCAGATTCTCCAGCGTCGCAACGGCGCCGGCCTGGAGTTTTTCCACGCGGGCCAGATCGCGCCGCGCCTTGTCCACCGCGCTGCGCGCCTGCGTCACCTGCGCCTCGATCTCGTCGGGCCGCAGCCGCGCGAGCACCTGCCCCGGTTTCACGACGTCGCCCGCCCGCACCGCGACGCTCTCGACGATGCCCCCGATCTTGAACGACAGCTCGGCCTCGGTGCGCCGCGCCAGCACGCCGCTCACGCGCACGGGGATCGCCGCCGTGGAAAACTCCACCGCCGCCGTGCGCACCGCGATGGGCTTGGCCCCGGTGACGACTGCGAGCGGGGCCTTGGTGCAGCCGGCCAGCAGGCCTGCGATAGAAATGAGAATGATGGTGGTTTTCATGGCAAAGGCGTGAGGGCCGCCGCGCGGTCGAGCTCGGCGGCAGCGGTGAAGAGGCGCTGCCGGGTGATCTCGGCATTGAGTTCGGCGCGCGTGCGCTCGGTGCGCGCGTCGAGGAAGTTGAGTTGGTTCGCCACGCCTTCACGCTCGCGGCCGGCCACGATTTCAAAAGCCCGGCCGAGCGCCGCGCGCCGCGCCTCGGCCGCGCGATAGGCGAGAGTCGCCGCGCCGTAGTCGTCGCGCGCCCGCGCCAGTTGAAGCGCGAGCTGCGACCGCGTCTGCTCGAGATCCAGTTCCGCGCGCCGCCGGTCGAGCCGGGCCTGCGTCAACTGGCCGCGCTGCTGACGTCCGTCCCACAGGTTCACCTCGGCGACGAGCGAGCCCTGCACGAAATTCGCGCCCGCGCCCGTGCGGTAGTCTTCGCCCTGCGTGCCGCCTTCGACGGCGAGCGCCAGCGTCGGATACAGCCGCGCCCGCACCGCCGACTCACCTGCGGTCGCCGCCGCCAGCGCGTTTTGCAGCGCGACGAGTTCTTCCCGCCGCTCGACGGTCGCGTCCTCCGGCACCGCCGCCGTGAGCAGCGCCTCGGTCAGGTCGTTCAGCTCCGCCAGCGTCGGCCGGTTGATCGGCGTCGCGAGCGGGCGGTTGAGCAGAAAGTTGAAACCGCTGCGCGCGGCATTGCGGTCGCGCAACGCCTCGGCGCATTGCTGGCGGATCGCCAGGTCGTCCGCCTCGGCGCGCAGCACCCGGTCGTCCGTGATCTTGTCCGCATCGCGGAGGAGCCGGTTGACGCGCAACGCTTCGGCCGTGAGCTCCGCCGTCGTGTCAAAAATGCGCACCGCCGCCTCGGCCTGGAGATAGCCGTAGTAGCTCGCCAGCACCGTGAGCCGCAGCTCCCGCTTGAACGCCGCCAACTGCGCCTCGCGTGCCGCCACGTTCGCCCGGTTCGCACGGACGCCGCGCGTGATCTCCGGCCGGTAGAGCGGCTGCGTCAGCCGGAGCTTCGTCTCCTGCTCGCGGTCCCGCAGCAGCGTGATCGACTGATTCGCGATCTGCGGAAACGCCGCCGGCTGCCCCTGGCTGCGCAGATAGTCGTTCAGCGTGGATAGGCCCCGTTCAGCAAATCACCGACCGGAAACTCGATCGTCCGGCCGCCGTCGGCCCGCGTGTAGCGGGCGAGCAGGTCGAGCCGCGGCTGGAGCGCCCCGCGCACCTCGGCGAGCCGCGCCCGCGCCCGTTCCACGTCAAGCGTCTGCCCGGCAAGACCGAGGTTCCGCTCAAAGGCTTCGTTGACGTAGCCCGCCGCCGCCGCCGGCACGGGCGCGGCGCGGCCGACCGGAACCAGCACGGCGAAAAGACCGAGGAACGTGAAAACACGGCGACGCATGACGTCGGCACCGTGTCTTTGGCTGACACTCTGTCAATTATTTATTATGTGACAACCGCGTTACCCCGCCGCGAGCGACCCGCGCAGCAGGGCGAAGCCGTGCTCCATCGTCTTGGCGGCCGTGAGGTTGAAGTCCTGTTTCAACATGGCCTCCTTCTGCGAGGAGATCTGGATCAGCCCGTGGGTAAACGCCCACACCGCCACCGCCGTCGGACCGGGATCGCCGACCCCCTTGCGGATCGAGCCGTCAGCCAGCCCCGTCGCCAGCGCCTGCGCCACCAGCATGAGGCAGCCGCGCCCGCGATCCTCCGCGCCCTGCACCGCGTCGCTCGGCGCCGCCACCCCGGTTTCCTGCGCCTGCATCCGCGAAAGAATTCCAAAGTGCAGCGGCTCCGCCTGCGAAAACGCGTAATACGCCCGCCCGATCGCCATGATCTGCTCGAGGCCCGTCTTGTGCTTCGCCACCGCCGCCTGGAACCGGCGCAGCATGTCGGACAGCCCGCGGTCGCACACCGCATGGAAAAGCTCCTCGCGGTCCGGAAAATAGAAATAAACCAGCGACCGGCTCAGTCGCGAACGCTTCGCGATCTCCCCGAAATTCGTGTCTTCCCAACCGTGCTTCGCGATCACGTGCTCCGCCGCGTCGATGATCGCCTGGCGGCGCTGCTCCTTCTCCTCCTCGCGCCGGGCGCGGACAGGATTGGCTGGTTCTGCTTTGGCTTTCTTCTCTCGCACTCACACCCACACTCACA
>JANXLP010000009.1 GCA_025355125.1 Opitutaceae bacterium
GATGGTGGTGCTGGCCCCCACGAGCGTCATGTCGGGCAGGACGTTACCACCGGATCCTGCGGCAAAAACCACTACCCCGCCGCCGGTGCCGAGGCCGTTGTCGGCGCTATAAATCTGGGCTTGCGCCGACGGCGACAGCAGCGCGGCCCACAGCAGCGCGGCGATGGCGAGCAAGCGCCCGGGGCGAATCGCACAATTTAGGGTGGGAGACGCAAACGGCGGGCGGGCTTCGGATGTTTTCATAAGTTGGCTGGTTTGGAAGTGGTGTGTGCGCTCATGCACGAGTCGCGCGTGAAAAGAGTCGCCGCGTGCCGTCTTTGCCGTGGAACGGCGCAGGGCGCAGTCACGGAAACGGGAGGAGTCGGGGTAAACTCATATCGAGCGTGAAATTTGCCGAAGATCGTCACGGAGGATCTACCTTGAAGGCGAGTGCCAACTGTTCGTTGCAGCCGCCGAGGTCTCGTTTGCAGGCGCGGGCGCCGCGTGGAAACGGATTTCCCGCAACTCACCTCGGAGAATTTTGCGTCGCGGGGCGTCCGCGCCCGCAATCCTTCCGCAGGTCCGCAAAAATTCCGAACGCGCTGTTTTCCGCCGCTAAGACGGGGGTTTTCGCCATCGGCGGAGCTTTTCCACCAAACATTTCCTTCCGTGTGTGAGGCGAAAAGTTTGGAGGCGCGGGCCGGAATTGAACCGGCGCATAGAGCTTTTGCAGAGCTCGGCCTTACCACTTGGCTACCGCGCCCAAACTTACAGAGCGCGCAACTTGGATAACTTTTTCCGGCCCCGCAAGTGCTGAAATGAATCCCATTCCCGCGCTTGCCGCCCGCCCCCGTTCTCCGCAAACCCAACCTCACGCCCATGCCCACCACCGTTTTCACCATCGCCAACCAAAAGGGTGGCGTCGGCAAGACCACCACTGCCGTCAACCTCGCCGCCGCTCTCGCCGAGAAGAAAATCCACACGCTTTTGATCGACCTCGATCCGCAGGCCAACGCCACCAGCGCCATCGGAGTCGAGAAGCAGGAGGGCAGGAGCCTCTACGGTCCCCTTCGCGGCGAGGGCAACGCCTTCGAGATGATCGTCCCCACCTCCGTCGAGCACCTCGCGCTGATTCCCAGCGAGGAAGACCTTGCCGCCGCCGAGATCGAACTCGCCTCGACCGAGAATTATCTCCTCCGCCTTAAAACCGTCCTCGCGCCCATCCGCGCCAGCCAAGGCTACCGCGCCATCATCATCGACTGCCCGCCCGCCCTCGGGATGCTCTCGATGAACAGCCTCGCCGCCGCCGACTTCTTGCTGATCACCCTCCAGTGCGAATACCTCGCCCTCGAAGGCCTCGGCCAGATCCTGCGCAACGTGGACCGCCTCAAGGCCGCCCACGTCAACGACGACCTACAACTCGGCGGCGTCGTCATGACGATGTTCGACATGCGCACCAACCTCTCCCGCCAGGTCGTGGACGAGGTTAAAAAGCATCTGCCCGATAAAATCTTCAAAAGCGTCATCCCGCGCACGGTCCGCCTGAGCGAGGCCCCGAGCTTCGGCAAAACCATCTTCGACTACGATCCGTCCAGCCCCGGCGCCGCTGCCTACAAGCAACTCGCCAACGAGGTCATTGAGCGCTTCAGCCTGAACGTGAAGTAGCCCAGAGCGCCCCGCTCCGCCTACCCGCTTGCGTCACCTGCGCGCCCTGTCCGTTTCCTCTCAGAATTCTTCCGTGTATTCCGTGTTTTCCGTGGGCCCATCTCCGATCTCTATCTCCGGCTCCCGTCCTCCCGCGCTCACCTTCTGGCTTTCGTGTGTTTAGTGTGTTTCGTGGTCTCCTTCCGTAAACCCTCTTCCGCCTCTCTCCGTCTTCTGTGTTCCCTACCTTCGACAAATACCGGCAGTCGTTTCTGATCGGCCTCCAGAGCGGCCTCGTCTATCGCGTGAACTTCGCCGTGCGCGGCTGTTTCTCCGTCTTCCATCTCGCGGCCGTCGTCATCCTTTGGAGCGCCGCCTCGGTCGGGAGTTCGGGCATCGGCGGGTTTTCGCTCAGCCAGACGATCACCTATTTCGTCACGCTGCTCGTCCTCCAATTTTTCATCAGCGCGTTCAACGAAGACTACCAGATCAGCGAGGAAATCCGCAACGGCCTCATCAACCAGTTCCTGCTAAAGCCGATCAATTATTTCCTCTATCGCTTCAGCATCTTCGCCGCCGCCCGCATGGTTTCTGGCCTGATCATCTTCATCCCGCTGTTGATCGCGCTGCCGTTCCTCAAGGACTACCTCACGTTTCCGACCGACTACCACGTGTTGCTCTACGGCCTCCCCGCGATGGCCATGTCCGCCGTCATCCAGTTCAGCATCGCCTACTGTTTCGGCCTGCTGACGTTCTGGTTTCTCGAAATCCAGGGCTTCGTCATTCTCTCCATGGCCCTCGAAACGCTGCTCGGCGGCCAGATGTTTCCCCTGGACCTGCTACCGACCTGGGCCTACTCGATCGCGAAGTGCCTGCCGTTTTATTATCAGATGTATTTTCCCGCCGCCATTTTCACGGGACGCCTGACCGACGTGACCGCCATTTTTCAAGGCTACGCCCTGCAAGCCTCCTGGGTCGTCGCCCTCCTGCTCATTAACCAACTCCTCTGGACCCGTGGCCTGCGCCGCCACACCGCTGTCGGAGGCTGAGCCGCCATGAGCAAATACCTCACCATCTGGGCGGCCTGCGCCCGCTACTCGATCACGCGCACCCTGATGTTTCGCGGCGACTTTTTCATCTGGTCACTCGTGGAGCTTTTTTGGATGACGGTGAACATCCTCACCATCTCCGTCATCTACGAGCATACCAACTCCATCGCTGGCTGGACCAAATACCAGATGATCCTCCTCGTCGGCACCTCGATGCTGATCCAGCGCTTCCTGATGGGATTTTTCTGGAGCAGCATTTTCGAGATGGGCCGCAACATCCGCAGCGGCAACTTCGACTTCTACCTCGCCCAGCCCGGCAACGTCATGTTCATGGCGACCACCCGCAAGATCGACCCCGACAGCCTGCTCAACTCCATCGTCGCCGCCGGCGTCGTCATCTACGCCGCGCGCCAACTCAACCTCGATCCCAGCTTCGGCCAGATCGTGCTCTACGCCCTCATGGTCCTCTGCGGCGTGGTGATTCACTACAGCATCCTCGTGATCTCCATCTCCCTCGCGTTCTGGCTCACCAGCGCCCAGGGCATCGAGGGCATCTATTTCACGCTCACCGAATTTTCCCGCCTCCCCCGCGCCGCCTTCACCGGCATCGCGACGCAGACCCTCTTCGTCTGGCTGCTCCCCGTCGTCATTGTGACCAACGTCCCCGCCCGCCTGCTCGCGCAAGGTTTCGATTTCCGACTCGCCGCATGGCTCTTCGCTTCCGCCCTCGTGTGGTTCGGCGCCGCCGTCTTCGTCTTCCACCGTGGCCTCCGTCGCTACGCCAGCGCCAGTTCCTAAATAGAAAACCGTGAGCACGCCCCTCGACCAACTTCAGCAGCGCCTCGGCTACACGTTTCGCGACGCCAATCTCCTGCGCCTCGCCATCACCCATCCGTCGTTCATCCAGGATCACTCGCGCGTCACGGAGAACAACCAGCGCCTCGAATTCCTCGGCGACGCCGTGCTGCAGCTCGTCCTCACCGAAAACCTCTTCCAGCTCTACCCGCACGAACGCGAGGGCGATCTCAGTCGCCGCCGCTCCGCCCTCGCCAAAGGTTCCTTCCTCGCGCAACTCGGCCTCGATCTCGGCCTCGACGCCTGCCTGCGCCTCGGCGTCAGCGAACAGTCAACCGGCGGCGAAAACCGCGCCTCCAATCTCGAAGACGCCTGTGAAGCGCTCTTCGGCGCGCTCTACCTCGACAGCGATTGGCCCACCGCCCGCCGCGTCATGCTCAACGTCTTTGGCGATCTCAAAGTCCGCCTCGAAGCTGTCGGTGATCTGCATAATCCCAAGGGCCGTCTCCAAGAACTCGTGCAACCGAACCACGGCAACAGCGCCGTGCGTTACGAGGTCATCCGCACGGAAGGCGGCGACCACGAGCGCCGTTACTTCGTTGAGGCTTACTTCCTCGACCAACCCGTCGGTCAGGGCAGCGGCAGTTCGAAAAAACTCGCCGAGGAAGCCGCCGCCCGCGTCGCGCTCGAAACCCTGAAGTCCCGCCCGCAGTAGGGCTGCGCCTCCGCCCCGCCCTCCGCGCCTCGCCGCGCTCCTTAACCGCGCTGCCTTCACCTTCCGTTCCCGCGCCCGTCGTCATGTCCCCCGTCACCGCTCAAACCCGCCTCAAGCTCACCGGCATCTGCCCCGCCGCCCGCGGCGCCGTGCTCGCCGAGTTGGTGCGCGCGCACGCGGCCCCCGTCTGGCTCGTCATCGCCGACGAACTCAAAACCGCCGAGCAGCTCGCCGAGGACGTCGTCTTTTTCCACGCCGCCGCCCCCGCCACGCCACTCACGGTTTTGGTGTTTCCCGAGTCGCAGCCCGACACCCGCGACATGCGCGAAGCCTTCGCCGCCTCCAGCGACCGCCTCGCCGTCCTCTCCAAACTCCGCGCTCTTCGCACGCCTTCGGGCACCCAGCTCTCGCTCAATTCCACGCTTCTCATCGTCTCGACGCCCGCCGCCCTCCTCCAACAAGTCCCCGCGCTCGAAGCCTTCGCCGCCCGCGAGCTCACCCTTGTCCGCGGCGAACCGCTCTCCTTCACCGGCCTCCTCGAACAACTCCGCGCCCTCGACTACGACTCCGAAGCCGTCTGCGAATCGCCCGGCCACTACGCGATCCGCGGCGGTATCATCGACGTCTATCCCGTCACCGCCACGCAGCCCTACCGCCTCGATTTCTTCGGCGACGAACTCGAAGAAATTCGCGCCTTCGATCCCGTCACGCAACGCTCCGGTGAAAAAATCGACCGCATCACCCTCTCCGCTTCGCCCCGCGTTAAACTCGATCCCGCCAAAACCGGCCTCGCCGATTATCTCCCGCCCACGTCGCACCTCGCCCTCATCGAGCCCGCGCTGCTGGAAATGTCGTTCAGTGGTTTCGCCCGCGAGGGCTTCGACGGTTTTTCCCCGCTCGCCGCCCGCTGTTCCGCGCACTTCGGCCTCAGCGATATCGACGAAGCGACCGCGCTCCTTGCCGAGCCCGCCACCGAGATCACGTGGGACACCGAGAGCCTGATTCATCATCGCAACTACCCCGACGACGCCCTCGTCGCGCAGGAGCGCCTGCAGGTCGAATCCGTGTCCCGCGAACGTTTCCTCCGCCAAGTCGCCACGTGGAAAAAAGCCGGTTACGCCGTCACCGTCGTCGCCTCCAAAGAAGGCGAAGAGCAGCGCATCCGCGAAATTCTCACCGAGGATTCGTCTCTCAAAAACCTCAAGCCCCGCTTCCTCCGCGGTGGCCTCAACGAAGGTTTCCGCTGCACCTTTCGCGGCGACGCCACGCTCGCCTCCGAGGTTTCCCCAGCCACCCGCGCCGCCACCGCTCCGCCCCTCGGCTGGGTCGTCATCACCGAGACCGAGATCTTCGGCCGGCAGCGCGCCCGCCGCGCCACCGGCACCGTCCGCGCTTCCGTTCAGCGCGCTCAAGTCGATCAGCTCCTCGATTTCTCCGAACTCGTCGAAGGCGACTTCGTCGTTCACCTCCAGCACGGCATCGCGCTCTACCGCGGTCTTTCAAAACTCGATACCGCCCAAGGCATCCGCGAAGTCATCACCCTCGAGTTCGACGACCACGTCACGCTCCACGTTCCACTTCAAGAATCACACCTGATCAGTCGCTACGTCGGCCTCAGCAAATCCAAACCCCAACTCGGTCGCATCGGCTCCGGCCGCTGGGAGAAAGCCCGCCAGGCCGCCGAGCGCTCCACCATCGACCTCGCCGCTGAATTGCTGCGCATCCACGCCGAGCGCGAAGCCCAACCCGGCTTCGCCTGCCCGCCCGACACCACCTGGCAGCGCGAGTTCGAAGGCTCCTTCGCCTACACCGAAACCAAGGACCAACTCAAAGCCATCAATGACACCAAAGCCGACATGGAGCGCACCCGCCCCATGGATCGCCTCATTTGCGGCGACGTCGGTTTCGGCAAAACCGAAGTTGCCATCCGTGCCGCGTTTAAAGCCGTCCAGAGTGGTCGCCAGGTTGCGCTCCTCGTTCCCACCACCGTCCTCGCACAGCAACATCTCAACACGTTCCGCGAGCGCATGGCCGGCTATCCCATCGCCGTCGAAATGGTCAGCCGTTTCCGCACGCGCGCTGAACAGAAAAAAATCCTCGAAGCCGCCACCCTCGGTCAGGTGGATATTCTCATCGGCACGCATCGCCTGCTCCAAGCCGACGTCAAATTTCGTGAGCTTGGCCTCGTCATCATCGACGAAGAGCAACGCTTCGGCGTGAAGCACAAGGAGGCCTTCAAGCGCATGCGCGCCACCGTCGATGTGCTCTCGATGAGCGCTACGCCGATCCCGCGCACGCTCTACATGGCCCTCACCGGCGCCCGCGATCTCAGCGTGATCGAGACCGCTCCCACCAACCGCCACCCGATCCAGACCATCGTCAAAACTTACGACGAACAGATCGTCGTCGATGCTATCCGGCACGAAATTCGTCGCGGCGGTCAGGTGTTCTACCTCCACAATCGCATCATGACGATCGAGCTCGTCGCCGCTCGCCTCCGTCAGCTCCTGCCCGATCTCACCATCGGCGTCGGCCACGGCCAGATGGGCGCCGACGACCTAGAGCGCATCATGACGGATTTCGTCGCCGCGAAATACCACGTGCTCATCTGCACCACGATCATCGAGAGCGGCCTCGATATCCCCAACTGCAATACAATCATCATCGAGGGGGCCGATCGTTTCGGCCTCTCCCAGCTCTACCAACTCCGCGGTCGCGTTGGTCGTTTCAAGCATCAGGCCTACGCCTATCTTCTCCTGCATCGCCACACGAAACTCCTAGAAATCGCCCGCCAGCGTCTCACCGCGATGCGCCAAAACACCCAGCTAGGTGCCGGCTTCCGCATCGCCATGCGCGACCTCGAACTCCGCGGCGCCGGCAACCTCCTCGGCTCCGAGCAGAGCGGCCACATCGTCGGCGTCGGCTTCGAACTCTACTGCCAACTCCTCCGCCAATCCGTCGCCCGCCTCAAAGGCGACAAAACCGCCGCCGCCATCCGCGCCAGCGTGAAGCTCGATTTCGTGTTCGTCGGCGATGGCACTCCTCGCGACGCCAGCAACACCCGCGGCCGCCACATCGACAGCTACACCGCCATCCGCGACGCCGAAGACGCCGCCAACGAGGGCCCCGCCATCACGCCCATCCAAGCCCGCATCCCCTCCACCTACGTCAACGAGACCCGCCTACGCATCGACTTCTATCGCAAGCTCGCCCTCGCCGACGCCCTCCCTTCGCTAAAACAGATCGAGTCCGACCTTCGCGACCGCTTCGCAAATTCGGCGACGAGGTCCGCGCGCTCCTTCTTGTCACCGAGATCCGCATTCGGGCGGAACAAAAAGGCATCCTTTCCGTCGAAACCGAATCGACCCGCTTGAAGTGTCAGCGTCATAGCGGTCAACGCGACGATTGGGTGATGCACGGCACCCGGTTTCCACGGTTGACCGCGCCGCAGCCACTTCTACGTTTGAAAGAAGTAATAACATTTTTGAATAACCTGCCGACCCCATGACGCATCGTCGTAGTCTCTCCTTTTTCGCATACGCTTTCGCCACCGTCAGCGCCGTTTTCGGCCAAGCCGACGCTCTCAACCTCCGTTTCGCCAACGGTATCGCCGCCATCGCCGAGGAGAAGGTCATCACCGTTGACGACATCCGTCGCGAGATTTCCCCTCTCATTCCCCAGATCCAGCGCGATGCCCGCAACGAGAAGGAATTCAACGAGAAGCTCGAATCCCTCCAGGACAGCGTCATCCAAGACCTCATCGACAAGGTTCTGATCATTAAAGAATTTCGGAAGGCCAAAGACGAAAAAGAAGTCCGCCACATCCCCGAGAGCTACATCGATAACCGCATCGCCGACACCCTCAGCGAGCAGTTCGACAACGACCGCTCCAAGTTCCTCGCCTACCTCCGTGCCAAGGGCACGACCCTCCGCGAATACCGCAAAGAAGTCGAAGAGGACATCATTTATCACTACATGCAGCAGCAGCAGAAAAAATCCCAAAGCGTCGTCAGCCCCGTGCGCATTGAGACTTTCTACCGCGAGAACAAGGACCGCTTTTATCAGGAAGACAGCGTCCACCTCCGCCTCATCCAACTCTCCCGCGCCGACAATGCCACTGACGCCGAGCTGAAAGCCAAGGCTGCGGAAATCATCGCCAAGTTTAAGGCTGGGTCGAAATTCGATGAACTTGCCCAAGAATACAGCCAAGACTCCCGCCGCGCCAAGGGCGGCGATTGGGGCTGGGTGAAGCGCTCCGATCTCAAGGATGATTTCAAGAATCCTCTGTTCGTCCTGAAGCCCGGCGAGATCACCGATCCGCTCGTGCTGCCCGAGGGCTGCTTCCTCCTCTTCGCCGAAGAGCGTAAATACGCCGGCAACCAAGGTATCGACGAAGTCCGCGATCAGATCGAGCGCATGCTGGTCACGCAGATGGCCCGCACCGGCCAGGAACGCTGGCTCGAGCGCCTCCGCCGGAACGGCTACGTGAAGCACTACTGAGCCTCACTCCGCCCTCCCGTCTCCACTTTTTAGGACCGACCAGTCGTCGGTCCTTTTTCTTGTAGCCTACACTTTCGCCGCGATCTTCTCCGGCGAATTTTTTGCGTTCGGGCATGAGTCCATCCACCGGGCCACCGGCGGCCGTGCCCATTCCGCCGCGTTGGCGATCACCCGGCGCACGTTGGCGTCGAAATACGTCGGATACGTTTCATGCCCCGGCCTGAAATAGAAAATCTTCCCGTTCCCCCGCGTATAGCCGTTCCCGCTGCGAAAAACCTCCCCACCCTCAAACCACGAGATAAACACCTGCTCGTCCGGCGGCGGCACCGCAAACGGCTCCCCATACATCTCCTCATGCGGCAGCTCGAAATACGTCCCGAGTCCCTGCGCGATCGGGTGGCCCGGATTGCAGACCCAGAGCCGTTCTCTCTCGCCCGCCTCCCGCCACGTCAGCGAACAGGTCGTGCCCATCAGTCGCTTGAAAATCTTCGAGTAGTGCCCCGAGTGCAGCACGATCAGGCCCATGCCCTCGTGCACGCGCCGCTGCACGCGATCCACGACGGCGTCGCTCACATTGCCGTGCGCCTTGTGCCCCC
Source organism: Opitutaceae bacterium (assembly GCA_025355125.1). GTDB lineage: Bacteria > Verrucomicrobiota > Verrucomicrobiia > Opitutales > Opitutaceae > Tous-C4FEB. Next base: position 9,279 of record JANXLP010000009.1, read on the forward strand.
ACCAAGTCAGCACGTCGGTCTCCGCCAGCCGCGACTCGCTCAGCCCGTGCTCCGCTTCCTGCAACGTGGCCGTGCTCACCTGCGCCGCCGGCAGCAAAGCGCGCAACCCGTCAGCAATCACCGTGTGCATGCCACGGGGATAAATCGCCGCCACCTGCGGATTTGTGTGCTCATGCACGTTCTCCCCCCAGACCACGATCCGCAAAGCCTGTGATGTCATGGACACAACGGGAATTGCCCCGCCCCCGTCCTTCAACCAGAAACCTCCGCGTCCCCTTCATGAGCGACCCCACGCCCGACCGCCCCCTGCCCGCGAACCGCCTCCGCGCCACCGCCGTCGGCGAGCGCCCGCAGGAACGCCTGCAAAAATTCGGCGCCGCCGCTCTCAGCGACACCGAGCTCCTCGCCATGCTCCTCCGCAGCGGCACCCGCGGCCACGATGTGCTAACGCTCGCCCAGCAGCTCATCGCCCAAGCCGGTTCGCTCGCCGGTCTGCTCGGCTGGAGTGTTGCCGATTTCAAAAAGCTCAAGGGCATCGGTCCCGTCAAAGCCCTCCAGTTGGTCACCGTCGTAGAGGTCGCCCGCCGCGTCCTCGGCCAACAAACCGGCGAGTCTCCGCTCCTCAACCGCGCCGATCAGATCATCGCCTACATGCAGCCCTTCGTCGCCGGCCTCGCCGTCGAAAAATTCTGGCTCCTCTGTCTCGACCGCCGCAACCGCCTCCTTCGCCGCGAAGAAATCACCTCCGGCACGGCCAACGCCACCCTCGCCCATCCGCGCGAAGTGTTCCGCGTCGCTATCCGCGAATCCGCCAGCGCCGTCATCTGCATTCACAATCACCCCAGCGGCGACCCCTTCCCCAGCCCCGGCGACCTCGCCGTCACCCGGCAACTCGCCGCCGCCGCCAAAACCGTCGATATCCCGCTGCTCGATCACATGATCATCGGCCGCATCGGCGCCGATCCCCTCGGACTCGGCTTTTACAGTTTCGCCTCCGGCGGTTTACTCTAATCGACGACATAAAAACGTGCCCCGACACTTCGGGGACGAGTCCGCCATACAAATACCAAGCGATGAAAGCAAATTACCGACTCCTGTTGTTTCTGTCACTTTGCGCGCTTTGCACTTCGGGCTGCATATATCGATACCCCACCGAAAAAAACCGCCGAGATTCGTATGGGCCACTGCAGACCACGTTAGGTAGCACAACCATGGAGGCGCACATGCGCGCGAGGAGCGCGTTCGTCATCTCCGGCAGCGATTTAAAATCGGAGACCGCGAACGATGGCTCCCTCCGACTAAATACCGCCACCGGACTCCGACCGTCGTTCGCCGCCGCCACTGCCATCGATACACGGGGTTATTACCTTACAGCGGCGCACGCCACTCATGAAAAAGACATTCTCTTGATTCCGCTAGATGGGTCGCTCGCCACCCCCGTTCCTGCACGGGTCGTGTGGCGAGGGAATGCCAGCTTACACCAAGACCTCGCCGTGCTTTATGTTCCGATAGAGGTCACGAATGTATTCCAGTGGTTAGATTCCGAGGTAAAAATTGGCGATCCCGTCTACTTGATCGGCGCTTCCTCGCTCACCGGCGGCACGGCTTCTCCTCTACTATTCGCCGGCGTGGTTCGCGGGCGTTCTGAACCCAAAGCCAACAGCGAAAGCCCTGTTGTCATCGCCCACGATGCACCGGGCAAACCGGGTGACAGTGGCGGGCCGCTCGTAAGTCGAAACGGTCAGTTGCTTGGGATAACCACCGGTGGCAAGCGATTCCTATCTATCGGTTCTCTCAAATTCTACCTTCCATTTCTTAGGCCTCTTTCCGAGGCACAGCGCCCAAACGTGGCCGATATTCAGAAAATCATCGAAGCCGATCAGGCCAAAATGGTGATTGGCCGCTGAAGAAAACAAAAAACCGCAGCCGTTAAACGGACTGCGGGTTAAAGTGGTGGTAGGACTCGGATTCGAACCGAGGAAGGCGTAAGCCGGCGGATTTACAGTCCGCCCTCGTTGGCCACTTGAGTATCCTACCAGCTAGGGAACGCGCAAATTCTCGGTTCAACCCGCCAAGTTCAAGATATTTTTCAGGCCTTTCTTGCCACCCCCTCGGCACAGAGTTCTCTCGGCCCTGAGATGCTGGCCACCTTGCGCGAACACTTTGACCAATGGCACTCCCACGGTCTGGTGGCGGAGATCTTCTCGCTCGGCGGTTTCCTCCTCGCCGTTTTCCTCGTCGCCCGCCTGATGAGCGAGAAACGCGCCCCCTCCAACACATTCGCCTGGCTGCTGATTATCGTGCTCCTGCCATGGGTCGGCGTGCCGCTCTATCTGGTGTTTGGCGGTCGCAAGCTCCGCCGACTGGCCGCCCGGAAATCCCGCCTCGTCGCCACCTTGCCCGGCCATCCCGCCCCGGCGGCTTCGTCCACGATGCCGGTCGCCCGCACGGTCACTGCCGCCGGCGCCTACCCTCCCGTCGGCGGTAACCGCCTGCACCTGCTCACCACCGGCGAAGCCGACTTTGCCGAACTCGAGCGCCAAATCCGCGCCGCGCGTCACACGATCCACATCGCGACCTTCATTCTCAGCCGCGACGAAACCGGCCGCCGTCTCGTCCAACTTCTCGCCGAGCGCGCCCGCGCCGGCGTAAAGGTCCGCCTGCTCCTCGACGCCCTCGGCTGCTTTCTCTCCAGCCGCAGCTTCGTCGATCCGCTCCGAGCCGCCGGCGGCGAAATCGGCCGTTTCATGCCCGTGCTGCCCTTCGCCTCCCGCAGCTCGGCCAACCTCCGCAACCACCGCAAGCTCGCCCTCTTCGACGGCCACATCGCCCTCGTCGGCGGTCGCAACCTCGCCACCGATTACATGGGCCCGACTTCCAGCCCCAAACGCTGGCTCGATTTTGGCGCCTGCATCCGCGGTCCCGCCGTCGCGCTTCTCGAAAACGTCTTCATCGCCGACTGGTGTTTCGCCACTCGCCAGCCCGCCTCCACCCTCCATCGCGAGGCCCCCGCCTCCCTTGCCACTCCCGCCGGTGAGAGCGAACTCCAGATCGTCGCCAGCGGCCCCGATGTCCCCGGCGACGCTCTTTACGAAGGGATCATTTCGATGATTCAGGAAGCCCAGCACCGCATCTGTATCGTCACCCCTTACTTCATCCCCGACGAAGTCCTCCTCCGCTCCCTCATCGTCAAGGCCCGCGCCGGTTGTGCCATCACGCTGATCCTCCCCGCCAAATCCAACCACCCGATCACCGACTTCGCCCGTCGCCACTACGTGCGCGAGCTCCAGCGCGCCGGCGCCCGCGTCCTGCTTTACCGCACGACCATGCTCCATGCCAAAGCCGTCATCGTGGACGACCGTATCGGCCTTCTTGGCTCCGCCAATTTCGACCTACGCAGCCTCTTCGTGAATTTCGAACTCGGCGTCTTCGTCCATTCGGCACCCGACGTCGCCGCCATGAACGCATGGGCCAACGAACTCGCCTCCCGCTGCCAGGAATCGAAACCGGAGCACCGTCGCCGCTCCAAATTTTTCGGCGACATCGCCGAAGATCTCAGCCGCCTCCTCGCCCCGTTGCTCTAAAAAAACGCCCGTCATTGCGAGAAGCGCAGCGACGTAGCAATCCAGCTCGCCCCTCCCCGCGCGCCCCAAAGATCGTTCTCTCAGCTCTCAACTCTCAACTCTCAGCTCGCCACTGCTTCCCCTCACCCCCGCGCCAGCTTATACTCCACCGCATCGCGCAGCGCTTCCCAGCTCGCGTCGATGATGTTGTCGCTCACGCCGACCGTGCCCCAAACCGCCTTGCCGTCGCCGCTCTCGATCAGCACGCGCGTGCGGGAATTCGTGCCCGCGCCGCTCTCCAAAATACGCACCTTGTAGTCGCGCAGCACGAGGTCGCGCAGTTGCGGGTAAGTCTTGTCCAGCGCCAGCCGCAGCGCCTTGTCGAGCGCGCCGATCGGGCCATTACACTCCGCCACCGTGTGAATGGTTTCGCCGCCGACCTTCACCTTCACCGTCGCCTCGGCCCACAGCTCGGCACCGTGGCGCTCCATGATCACGCGGTAGGTCTCCACTTCAAAAAACGATTTCCGCTCGCCCAACGACTCCGAGATCAACAACCGGAACGACGCATCCGCCGCCTCGTATTCATAACCGCGAAACTCGCGCTCTTTGAGCTGCTCGATCAGCCCCTTCATCTCGGGCCGCTGGGCGTCGATCTCGATCCCGAGTTCCTTCGCCTTCAGCACGAGGCTGCTGCGCCCAGCCATATCGGAAACCAACACCCGGGTGCGGTTACCCACGAGCGCCGGATCGATGTGCTCATAGCTGCGCGCGACCTTCTGCGCCGCGTTGGCATGCAACCCGCCCTTGTGCGCAAACGCCGACTGCCCAACAAACGGCGCCTTCGGGTCCGGCCGCAGATTCGCCAGCTCGTCAAAGAACAACGACAGATCGCGCAACTGCGCCAGATTCGCCGCACAGCGCGCCGTGCAGTCCATCTTCAAAAACAAATTCGCCAGCACGGTCGTCAGATTGGCGTTGCCCACGCGTTCGCCGTAGCCGTTCGCCGTGCCCTGCACGAGCCTCGCGCCCGCCGTCACGCCCGCGAGTGTCAGCGCCACGCCCAACCCGCTGTCGTTATGGCAATGCACGCCGATCTTATCGCCGCCAAATTCCTTCACCGCATGCGCCACGATGCCCTTGAAATCATCGACGAGCGTCCCGCCGTTCGTATCACAAAGTGTGAGATTGCTCGCGCCGCCCCGGAGCGCCGCCGCCAACGTGCGGATCGCGTATTCAGGATCGGCCTTGTAGCCATCGAAAAAATGCTCCGCGTCGTAGATCACCTCGCGCCCCTGCGCGACGAGGTAGCGCGTCGAGTCCTCGATCATCGCGAGATTCTCTTCGAGCGTCGTTCTTAAAATTTCCGTCACGTGCAGCGTCCAGGTTTTGCCCACGATGGTCGTCACCGGCATCCCGCTATCGAGCAACGTGCGCAGTTGCGGATCTTCGTTCGCCTTCGCGTCCGCGCGACGCGTCGAACCAAAGGCCGCCAGCCGCGCGTGCTTCAGCTTGAGATGCTTCGCCTCGGCGAAAAACGTGATGTCGCGCGGATTTGAGCCCGGGAATCCGCCCTCGATGTAGTCCACGCCAAACTGGTCGAGCCGCTCCGCAATGCGCAGCTTGTCGGCCACGGAAAAGCTGATGCCCTCACCCTGCGTGCCATCGCGCAGTGTGGTGTCGTAGATTTTGACGGCGGTGCTCATGCGAACCCGCCACGTTGCAACTCACGCCGTCACTGGCAAGGGAGCTTTTCTCGCGTATTTTCTCGCGCGAAGTGGCACGGGCACCCCGCCCGTGGGTAGTCGTCGCGAATCGTTCAGCGCCCGCTCGGTTTACTGCATACCGCGACCAGCCTCGAATTCCGTCCGCCTAACCGGAACCCTCCCCTCACTGATTGGCCACCCCCGCCAATCGGCGTCTGTTACCCCGTCCGGCAAACTACCTCCATCCGTATGCACCCGTCCCCCGTCTCCGCCCGCTTCACCTCGATCCTCGTGCTCTCCGGTTCGCTCCTACTCCCCGCGTTCCTCGCCGCTCAATCGATCGCGCCCAAAACCGTTCCCGTCGAGTCCAGCCCTCTGCCAAAAATTCCCGCCGACGCCGTCATTCTCTCCGCCTTCGAGGTCAACACCGACAAAGACGACGGCTTCTCCGCCACCAACGCCGGCACCGCGACGAAGCTTGGCTTGGATATGCGCGACATGGCCTCGCCCTACTCTGTCTTGACCGGAGAATTTCTCTCCGCCCTCGGCCTCACCAACGTTCAGGACGCCATCCTCTGGTCCACGAACGGCTCACCCGTCATCGACGGCCAGGGTGCCGACCAGTTCAACGCCCCCGTCATGTATAACGTGCGCGGCGCCCTCCAAAACGTCGGCCAGCAGCGCAATTTTTTCACCACCGCCTCTATCGGCGACACCTACAACACCGAGCGCCTTGAACTCGGTCGCGGTCCCAACGCCGTTCAGTTCAACACCGGCGCCAGCGACGTGCTCGGCGGCGGCATCA
>JANXLP010000022.1 GCA_025355125.1 Opitutaceae bacterium
GAGCCGGCGGGGGCGTAGCCGGCCGGGCTGCATTTCGCTCGTGACGTGGGCGGGAAATTGACCGTGCTTTGGGGCGCTTCCATAACCCAACTCGCACCCCATGAAACTCCGTCTGCTTTTCGCCACTCTTCTCACGCTCGGCGTCGCCGCGTTGCACGCCGCCGATCGCAAGCTCGTCATGATCGCCGGCCCGGTGAGTCACCCGCCGCTGATGCACGAATTCAAGGCAGGCTCGATGCTCCTGCAGAAGCGGCTTGATGCGATTCCCGGCATCAAGACCGTGCTCATCACCAACGGTTGGCCGACCAAGATCGTCGATGGCAAGAAGGTGGACGACAACTCGGTGTTCGAGGGAGCGGATGCCGTGTTCATCTATTCCGATGGCGGCGGCAACCACTTCGCCGTGCAGAAGGACCGTTTGGCCGTGCTCGGCGCGCTCGTGAAGAAAGGCGTCGGTGTCGGCATGGCGCACTACGCGGTCGAGGTGTTGGCCGAGAAGGGCGGAGCCGAGTGGCAGGAGTGGATCGGCGGTTACTATGAGACGAAGTTTTCGTGCAATCCGATCTGGGAGGCCGACTACAAGAGTCTCCCCGAGCACCCGATCACGCGCGGCGTGAAACCGTTTCGGACCAAGGACGAGTGGTATTTTAACATGCACTTCCGCGACGGCAAAGCCGGCGTGAAAGACATCCTTGTCGCCACTCCTTCCGACGCCGTGCGCGACGGCCCCTATGTGAGCCCGAAGGGTCCGTATGAACACATCCAAGCCGCGAAGGGCCGACCCGAGACGATGATGTGGGCCGTCGAGCGGCCCGATGGTGGTCGTGGCTTCGGTTTCACCGGCGGACATTTTCACCTCAACTGGCAGAACGACGACCAACGCCGCCTGATCCTGAACGCCCTCGTGTGGCTGGTGAAACTGGATGTGCCCGCCGGCGGCATCAACTCCGCACCCGTGAGCGACGTCGAGGCGATGCAGAATCTCGACGAGAAGAAGGTGAATGTGCCGAAGCCGGCGCCCACTCCAAAGGCCGAAGCGGCGCCGGCCGCAAAGGCGCCTTGAGTTCGAGGTAGGGCGTCGGTCTTGCCGACGCCGTGAAGGATTTATCGACACGAAGGCGTCCGCAAGTCGGACGCCCTACTCAACCGCGTGCGGCGTTTTGACAGTGTGGCTCGCGTGGTCACGGTGGAGTGATGGCCAGCCCGACTTTTGCAATCACCCGCCGCGTGGAGTTTCATGAGACCGACGCCGCCGGGCTCATGCATTTCTCCAATTTCTACCGCTGGATGGAAGTGTGCGAACACGAGTGGTTCCGCACGACCGGTCTCGCGATGATGAGCGTTGCGGCCGACGGCGTGCGGCGCGGTTGGCCCCGGCGCGAGGCCTCGTGCGGGTTTGTGCGGTCCTTGCGCTGCGGCGATCTCGTGCGCGTGACCGGCTCGGTCGTGGAGGTCGGCACCGCCAGCATGGGCTATGAGTTTGTTTTCGAGAAAGACCGCGCGGGCAAATGGACGGAAGTCGCGCGCGGCCGCATGACGACCGTGCATGTGCGGCAGGATGCCGAGGGTCGGATGGAGGCCGAGGCCGTGCCGGCGGCGGTGCGGGCGGTGCTGGGTGCGAAGAGCTGAGCGTAGGGCGTCCGGCTTGCGGACGCCGTTTTGCCGGGCGGGCGGCCTCTGGCGTCTGCAAGACAGACGCCCTGCCTTCGGATTACGGATAAAGCAGAAAGCCTTTTCGGCGGGCGTTGAAATCGGCGAGGCCGGCGGCCCAGCCGGTTTTGATCTCGGCGGAGGATTTGCCGGCGAGGATCGCCACGAGGGTGGCGTCGTCGCCGAGCAGGCGGGCCATGGCCGACGTTTTCATTTGTTCGGGATAGAGCCGTTGGAGTGCGACGGCCAGTTCCAGGCCGATGTCCACGACGGAGCAGTGCGCGGGATCGGTGAGCACCACGCGCACGCCGCCGCATTCTTGATCGCGGTCTTTGAGCGAGGCGGCGGGGCCGGGATAGAGCGCAGTTCGCGGCGTGAATTTCACGGATTCGAAACGCACGCCGGCGATACCGGCGCGGTTGAGGATGGCGGCGAGACGTTCGCCATCTACGAACGGCGCGCCGACTTGCTCGAAGGGTTTGGTGGTGCCGCGCCCCATCGAAAGCTGCGTGCTCTCCAGCAGGCAGAGTCCGGGATAAAGCGTCGCAGCGGTGAGGCTGCGCATGGAGGGCGAGGGGTTGATCCACGGGAGGCCGGTCTGGTCGAGGCGCAGATCGCGGGTCCAGTTCTCGCAACGCACCACGGTGAGATCGGCGCCGAAGTGACGTTCGACGTTATACATTTGGGCGAGTTCACCGAGCGTCATGCCGTGGCGCACGGGCATGGGGTGGAAGCCGATGAAGCTCGGGGCACGCGTCATCACGGGACCTTCGACGCCCACGCCGTCGATGGGATTCACGCGGTCGAGCAAGATGAATTTCTTGCCGGCCTTGGCGGTGGCCTCGAGCGCCACGCCCAGTGTCGCCGAGTAAGTATAAAAACGCGCGCCGATGTCCTGGATATCGAAGACGAGCGCATCGAGATCGCGGAGTTGCTCGGGGCTGGGGGCGCGGGCGCGCATGACCGCCATCGTATAATCGGCGTCGGATTGGTCTTTGGCGCGGGGCGGGGATTCGCCGTAGAGGCTGTAAACGGGGAGCTTGGTTTTCTCGTCGATGGAGTCGCCCACGTGATCGTCGGCAACGCCGCGGATGCCGTGCTCGGGGCTGAAGAGGGCGACGAGTTTCACGTCCCTGGCCTCGTGCAACAGGTCGATGGTCGTGCGGCCATCGCGGTCGCGGCCGGTTTGGTTGGTGATGAGGCCGACGCGCAGGCCGCGCAGGCGCGCGAAGTCTTCGCGCACGAGCACATCGATACCGTTGAGCACGGCGCCGGCGTCTCGGCCGATGGCCTCGGCGGCGAGGGTGCCGAGGGCGCGGCGGAGCGGGCCGGTGTCGCCCTTGCCGTCGGGGTGAACGCGATTGGAGAGAAAAATAGTGAAAGTGTGCGCGCCCGGATCGACCCACATGCTCGTGCCGGTAAAGCCCGTATGGCCGAAGGACGAACCGGCGGGAAACCAACGGCCACGCGGACCGGAGAAAGTGGAATCGATATCCCATCCGAGGCCGCGGCGGTTCGAGCCATCGGTCTGCACGCGCGTCATCGCCGCGACGCTGGCGGCGCTGAGAATGCGCACGCCGTCGAGCTGGCCGTTGGCGATGAGCATCCGACAAAAGCGTGCGAGGTCCGCTGCGGTCGTGAAGAGTCCGGCGTGACCGGCGACGCCTTCCATCGACCGCGCCGTCGGATCGTGGACGACGCCGCGTAGCATCATGCCCTCGGTGAGCTCGGTGGGGGCGACGCGCGCGAATTTTGCGGTGGGCGGGAGAAAGCCGGTGTCGGTCATGCCGAGCGGTTGGAAAATGTTTTGCGCAGCGTAGGCGTCGAGGCGTTGGCCGCTGGCGATGCGCACGAGTTCGCCGAGGACGATGAAGTTGATGTCGCTGTAAACGAAGGTGCTGCCGGGCGCGCTGCGGAGTTTTTCGGCGCAGGCGAGGGCGACGCCGGTGGCGTAACCGGACCAGGCGGGCTTCAGATCGACGTCGGGCCGGAGGCCGGAGTGGTGGGTGAGGAGCTGGCGCACGGTGACTTCGCTTCTATCGTGCTGCGCGAAGGCGGGCAGGTAGCGCACGACCTGGGCATCGAGATCGAGTTGGCCGCGCTCGATGAGCTGCATGACGGCGGTCGTGGTGGCGACGACCTTGGTGAGGGAGGCTGCGTCGTAGATCGTGTCGGCACTGATCGGCTCGGCGGCGGGCGACGTCGCGCGCTGGCCGAAGGATTTTTGGTAAACCTCGTCGTCGCGTTGAAACCACAGGACGCCACCGGGGATTTTTTTCGCCGCGATGGCTTCGGCGACAGCGGAGTCCATGGCGGTGAGCTTCTCGGGCTTGAACGTGGTCGCGGCGGCGGCGTCGAACATGACGGCGCTGACGCAGAGAAGAATGCAGTCGGGCAGTCGGCGGGGAAGGGCGGGCATCGTGAATCGAAGCGTGGCGCGATTTCCGCGCTTCACGCCAGCTCATCCGCGAGATTTGGAGATTCTCTGATCGGGGGTTAATTCCTCAGGGCCAATGAGCAAAGCCCCGAGCGGGATTGGGCGGGGATAATCAGCGCGGGGTCTTGCAGGAAGAATGCCACTGTGCATCGTGATTATTGTTCCCCGGCCGAGTCCGAGGCTGATCACCCCCTTCAATCAGCTCCGGTTCGACAAATTATTGTTCTCCCCCGCCGCATGGGTTTCCGCCTCTGCGGTTCCACTCAACTCCAGGAGTTTAATTATGGCCACTAGCTTCAAACTCAACGGCGCCACCGTGACGGTGCAGGCCGAGACGGATACGCCTTTGCTCTGGGTCGTGCGCGACGAGCTGGGCTTCACGGGCACTAAATTCGGCTGCGGGCTCGGCCTTTGCGGCGCCTGCACCATGCACGTCGATGGCGAGCCGATCCGATCCTGCCAGACGCCGCTTTCCACGGTCGCCGGCAAGAGTGTTGCGACGATCGAGTCGCTCTCGAAGGACAACTCGCACCCGCTCCAAAAAGCGTGGATCGAGCACGATGTGCCGCAATGCGGCTACTGCCAGTCCGGTCAGCTCATGAGCGCCGCGGCTTTGCTCACCTCCAATAGAAATCCCAGTGATGCCGACATCGACTCGGCCATGGCGGGGAACATCTGCCGCTGCGGCACGTATGATCGCATCCGCGCCTCCATCAAAACCGCCGCAGCGAATCTGCGGAAACAATCCTGAACGGAGAATCCCACCATGAACGTTACCCGTCGTGATTTTCTCAAAACCTCCGCCGTGGCCGGCGGCGGTCTCTTGCTCGGTTTTCATCTGCCCAAGACCATCGGCAAGGCGCTCGCCGCCGGCACCGTCCACACGCCCAACGCGTGGGTGCACATCGCCGACGACAACACCATCACGCTCATCTCCGCGCGCTCCGAGATGGGGCAGGGCGTTTACACTTCGCTTCCGATGTTGATCGCGGAAGAGCTCAACGTGGACATCGCCTCCGTGCGCGTGGCGATCGCGCCGCCGGACCCCGTTTATGTGAACGCGCTGCTCGGCGCGCAGATCACGGGCGGCTCGACCTCCGTGCGCGACGCGTGGGAAAAACTCCGCATCGCCGGCGCCCAGGTGCGCGTGATGCTGGTGACGGCCGCCGCGAACAAATGGGGCGTGGAAGCCGCGCAGTGCCGCGCCGAACAGGGCGTGGTTTACGGACCCGGTGGCAAGAAAGCCACCTACGGCGAACTCGCCGAGGCAGCCTCGAAACTTCCTGTGCCGAAGGATGTGCCGCTCAAAGACCCCAAGGATTTTACGCTCATCGGCAAGCGGACCAAGCGGCTCGATACGCCGATGAAGGTCAACGGCAGCGCCGAATATGGTATCGACGTGAAATTACCCGGCATGGCCTACGCCTCGCTGGAGCAGTGTCCGGTGATCGGCGGCAAGGTGCGCAGCTTCGATGCGACCAAGGCGCGCGCCATGCCCGGCGTGCTCGACGTCGTGCAGATTCCCGATGGCGTCGCGGTGGTCGCGAACAGTTACTGGCGCGCGCGCAAAGCCCGCGAGGCGCTCACCGTGGTTTGGGACGAGGGCACCGGTGCGAAGCTCAGCACGGTGTCGATGCTCGCCGGTGTGCGGGCAGCGGCGGGGACGGAAAAAGTTCTCAGCATCAAGAAGACCGGCGATGCCGCAGCGGCGCTCGCTGGTGCCAAGCGCACGGTAAAGGCCGAATACGTTTCACCGTATCTGGCGCACGCGACACTCGAGCCGATGAACTTCACGGCCGACTTCCGCGACGGCAAATGCCTGCTCATCGGCTCGACGCAATTCCAGCAGGGCGCACAGGGCGCCGTGGCTGCCGCCATCGGTTGCAAGCCCGAGGACATCACGCTCAAAACGACCTTCCTCGGCGGTGGTTTTGGCCGCCGGCTCGATGTCGATTTCATCGTGCAGGCCGCGCAGATCTCCAAGGCTGCGGGCCGGCCGGTGAAGCTGCTGTGGACGCGCGAGGACGACATGACGCACGATTTCTATCGTCCGATGTCGCTGCACCGCATGGCCGCCGGACTCGATGCCGATGGTAAGCCCGTCGCGCTCACGTTTCAGCTCACGTCGCAGTCGGTCACGCAGCGCGCCTTCGGTCTGCCGAAGGACACGCTTGATGCGTTCATGACCGAGGCGGCGGTGGCGGGTTATGCGATCCCGAATCTCACGCACGACCTCGTTATCCACGACACCGGTATGCGCGTCGGTTACTGGCGCTCGGTGAGTCACGCGCTCAACGCCTTCGCCAACGAGAGCTTCATGGATGAACTCGCGGCCGCAGCGAAGCAGGACCCCTACGCCTACCGCATGGCCTTGCTCAAAGAGCAGCCGCGCTTCGCCGCCGTGTTGAAACTTGCGGCGGACAAAGCCGGCTGGGGCACGCCGCCCGCGAAAGGCCGCACGCGCGGCATCGCGCTGATGGAGGGCTACGATTCCTATTTGGCCGAAGTCGCGGAAATATCCGTCGAAAATGGCGCGATTCGCGTGCACCGTGTGGTGGTCGCCGCCGATGTCGGCCGCATGATCAACCCCGATACCGTCGAGGCGCAGATCCGTTCCAGCGTGGTGTTTGGTTTGTCGGCCGCACTCTATGGCGAGATCACGTTTGTGGACGGGCGTGTGCAGCAGAGTAATTTCCACAACTACCAAGTGCTGCGCATCACCGACGCGCCGCAGATCGACGTGTTGCTCGTCAACAGCACCGAGAAACCCGGTGGCATCGGCGAACCCGCGACGGCCCTCATCGCTCCGGCGGTGGCCAACGCGCTCTTCACGGCGACCGGCAAACGCGTGCGTCAACTTCCGCTCACCCCGGCCAACATCGCGACGGCCTAGCCGTTTTTTTCGCGCGTGTGCCGTGCGGCCGCCGCCCGTTGGCGGCAGCCCGTTTTCCAACCCCCTCCGAACCATGAATGCTGCTGCGCTTCTTCGTCTCACCCTACCTTTGGTGCTCGCCGCGGCGGCGCTCGCCGTCGAGCAACCACCCATCACCGCGCGCTCGAAGCCCGTGCTCACGGTCGACGGCCTGCGGTTCAACGACGCCAACGCCAACGGCCGGCTCGACCCCTATGAGGACTGGCGTCTGCCCGTCGAGCAGCGCGTGGCCGACCTCGTCGCGCG
>JANXLP010000041.1 GCA_025355125.1 Opitutaceae bacterium
GACCATTTGCTCCCGCTCACTTCGCGTCCGCTGCCTTCCGCGCTTCCCCTTCCTCTCTGATTCCCCGGCCTTGGATTCTTTCATCCGCTCACTCTACCGCTTTTCGAACCTCCCGTCGTCATGTCCAAGTTGAACGCTTACGCTACACCGTGCAAGTGAGCGGGGTGGGCGGGGCCACGGGTTTGGTGATCGCGGAGCTCTATGATGCGACCCTCACCACTGCGTTCACCGCGACGACTCCGCGGCTGGTGAATGTTTCCATCCTCAAGCAGATCGACGCGGGCGAAGTGCTCACGGTGGGATTTGTGATCGGAGGCACGACGGCGAAACAGGTGCTCGTGCGCGCCATCGGCCCGACATTGGGCGTGGCGCCGTTCAACGTCGGTGGCGCGATGGCCGATCCCAAGGTCAGCCTCTTCAGCGGGCAGACGGTGATCGCCGCCAACGACAACTGGGGTGGCGGCCCGCTGCTGAGTGCAACGGCCGGCGCGGTCGGCGCCTTTGCGGTCGGCAACGCGGCGAGCCGCGACGCCATCCTCGTCGCGACCCTGGCTCCCGGGAGCTACACCGTGCAAGTGAGCGGAGCCAATAGCACGAGCGGTCTGACGCTGGTGGAAGTTTACGAAGTGCCGTGAAGTGGCGGCGCCAGTTTGGTTGGCCGAAAGACTAGGGCTCGGTGGTCAATAGCCTGCGCAGCGCACGTTGCACGGCGGCTTGGTCCCGCGCGGCTAAGGCACCGGATTTTCGCAGCACAAGGCGCTCGTCCAAGGTGAAAAGCTTCATGCGCACTATCGAGGGATGACTGAGGCCGGCGGCGGTCAGGTCGCCGATTTCGATGTCGAGCGGCCATCCGCGATTTTCCCGGCTCGTGATCATGGCGAGGACCACGTGGGCGGCGCGGTCGTTGAATCCCTGGGTTGAAATAACGAGGGCCGGCCGACGCTTGGTGGCCGCGCTGTCCGTAAAAGGAAACGGCACCACCACGACCTCGAAGGGCTTAAAGGTCGGCATAGGCCTTCTCGTCGTGAGCGGAATGCCATTCGTCTTTCAGCGTCTCCTCGACCGCACGGGCGAAGGTGCGGTCGATGGGGCGGGCTTTTTGCAGGTAGATGTGGCCGTCCTTGAATTTGAATGCGACGGAGTCACCGGGTTTCAGGCCAAGCTTCTTGCGGACGCGATCGGGAATGGTGGCCTGGCTCTTAGTCGTGAGCTTGCTGACGGACAGAGTTTGCATGCGAGTAAGGCAGGTAATACCGGCCTTACTTGTGGTCAAGTGTCGCGATCAGTCCAGCGTCTGCCGGTAGCGTTTCACGCCGATGGTCATCGCGATCACGAGGAAGACGAGGAGCGGCCAGAGTTCGGGGACGATTTCGGAGAAACCGTTTCCTTTGAGCAGAATGCCGCGCACGATCCGGAGGAAATGGGTGTTGGGCAGGCACGAGCCGACGGCCTGCGCCCATACCGGCATGCCGCGGAAGGGGAACATAAAGCCCGAGAGCAAGATCGACGGCAGGAAGAAGAAGAACGCCATCTGCACGGCTTGGAGTTGGTTTTGAGCGAGCGTCGAGAAGGTGATGCCGACCGCGAGATTCGCGGCGATGAAGAGCAGCGCGACGGCGTAGAGGAGCGGCAGGCTGCCGACCATTGGCACGTGGAAGATGAAA
>JANXLP010000099.1 GCA_025355125.1 Opitutaceae bacterium
GCACCGCGCTTTTGCAAAGACTCCATGAGAATGTAACTGGGAGACTCCCGCTCATCATCGACGTTCGGTTTGTAAGCGAGCCCGATAATCAATATCCGGCTTCCTTTGATCGATTTCCGCCGTTCATTGAGGGCATCACCGAGCCTGTGAATAACATAGTCCGGCATCGCGGTGTTTATTTCACCAGCAAGCTCGATGAATCGCGTGTGTTGGCCAAATTCCCGTGCCTTCCAAGTGAGGTAAAACGGGTCGATGGGAATACAATGCCCTCCTAGACCGGGGCCGGGATAGAAAGCCATGAATCCGAACGGTTTCGTCTTGGCGGCGTTAATCACCTCCCATACGTCGATGCCCATCGCGGCATAAACTATCTTAAGTTCGTTCACCAATGCGATGTTCACACTCCGAAACGTATTTTCCAGCAATTTTGTCGCCTCCGCTACGCGACAGGATGAAACAGGAACCAAAGTTTTTATCGCAATTGAATATAGCTCGATCGCCTTACGCAGGCATTCGGGAGAGAATCCCCCCACAACCTTGGGAATCGTAGCGACGACGCTACTCGGGTTGCCCGGGTCCTCGCGCTCCGGCGAGAACGCCAGATGGAAATCCTCGCCCGCTTTCATTCCAGAACCATTTTCTAAAACTGCGCGCAGATCTTCGTCCGTAGTTCCAGGATAGGTTGTCGATTCCAACACCACTAACGCTCCCTTCCTGATATGCGGCGCGATGGCTTTGCCTGTTTCAACAATATATGAAATGTCTGGTTCGCGGTTCTTGTTGAGCGGGGTTGGCACACAAATAATCACCGCATCGACCTCGTTTACACGAGAAAAATCAGTGGATGCCGAAAATGTCCTTCCGGTAATCGCCGCGTCAATTGTTTCGGCCGCAATATGCTTAATATAGCTTTTCCCGCGCGTGAGAGCATCAACCTTGTATTGGTCAATATCCAAGCCGATTACAGTGGCACCGCATCGGGCAAATTGAAGAGAGAGTGGAAGGCCGACATAGCCCAACCCGACAACGCATATTTTCATGGAAAAGATTGGAAAACGAATAATTTATTTCAACAACCAAGTTTTATTTGCAGACAGACCCTATGCCACCCGCAGGAACACAAAATTATATCTGAGATAATTCAAGCAACAACATAAACAGAGCGATCGAAAATTAGTGAACAACAAAATCAATCACGCCCAAGCAATCACCGGGAATTTTGCTTTCGCGCGTAAATTGCGGCTATTTTTGAAATAACATTTACCATATGACAACATTTGTGGTCTTCACGCTATTCCGAAACTGCCTCAATCTGACATCAATGAGCATCGTAAATTTCGATTAGAGTAACTCCGGTGGTTCCGCCCTGTCCAGAAACGACAACCGAATATGCTCCAGGTTCAAGCGTGGCCAAAAGCGCAGCATCTCGACTACCGGCATCTTTCATTCCGAATGCCCCCACCTGCTCAAATGCATTAGTAAGCATCGCCAAGCCACCCCAGTTGTCATTTTGATCGATACGAACGCCCTCTCGATAAAGTTCGAATTGCGGATCGGCGATCACGCCCGTCACACCAAATTGCGCTAGCGCGGGGCCAACTGCTCGAATTAAGATTCGTTTTGCGCTTGTTCCGGCAATGACAAAACCGAGGTTCGGAGCGTCAGTTCCCGTTCCAACATACGTGAGAACAGATAAATTGACCAAGCTCGCTGGACTATCAAGTGCGGCATCGTAGACCTCGACAAGAGCGACACCGACATCTGAATTTTTACCGCTTATCTGGACCGTATATGCACCGGCTTCTAGTGAAGTCAAAAGTGCCGCATCCGCGCCGGATTCCGGCAGACCAAAGGCACCGAGGCGCGCGCTCGTCGCTACTATCTGCGCCATGTTAGTGTTGGAGCGCCAGTCGTCATTCGATGACGTGAGCATAGCACCAGAGTAGAGCGCCATTGTAGGGTCGGACAACGCATCCGACACTCCAAATACTTTGAGCGCAGGGCCTATACCCCGCAACAACATGGGTTTGGTCGAACCTCCGCTAATCACAAACCCCGCGATGAGACTATCAGCCGCTCCGCCAACCCTGGCCCTAACCGACAAATTAACGATGCGCGACGAATCGAAGCTTCCCGACGGCATTGAATTTGTGCCAGCGGATGAGATTCCTCCGCCTGACCTCAGACTTGAAGTAGCGTTCACCACAAGCGACGCGCGGTTGCTTACCACCCATCCCATGATGTTAGCCACCTCAACTGTGTAGATTCCTTCATCGGCCTTCTCTACTGCCCTCAGCACAAGCGCCTCAGTTGTTGCTCCTGGAATATTGACCCCGTTTTTCTTCCACTGAAGCGTAGGTGCCGGCCCGCCAGTGGCGGACACCAGAAACGTCACATCCGAACGCGCAGCCACAGTCTGGCTTGAGGGTTGCGTTGTGAGCACAGGCGGCGAGGCAATCAAGAGTTCTGCGTCACCACTACTCGCAGAGCCCACCGCATTGGTTGCAACGGCGGCATAGACGGCCAAGTCTTCGACTCTCACTGAGTCGATCGTAAAAACCGATCTGGTCGCTCCGGGAATCGCCACATGGTTCTTCATCCACTGCACATTGGCACCGGGAATAGCCGATACTGATACGGCAAAAACCGCCTTTGCTCCCATCGCCATCGCTTGCGGGGCCGGTTGCGTGGTAAACACCGGACGACTATTCACCACCAGCACCGCATTGCTGCTCACCGCCATTCCTGCGGTATTTGCGATCAAAACAGTATAGGTGGCTGCGTCACGAGCGGTGACGCCATTTAGGACCAGCGTGGCGCTCGTAGCGCCGAGGAGGGAAGTCCCGTTTTTCCTCCACTGGAGGGTTGGTGACGGGTTTCCCGACGCCGATACGGAGATACTAGCCGACGCACCAGCAATGACCGTCTGACTCGATAACGGTTGGCTAAGTATTACCGGAGCCTGAGAGGAGCCCCCACTCGGGGGAGGTTGGACCGGCGGCGGTGTAGTAGGGGGGGCAACTGGTGCTGAGACCACCAAGACCGCTGGATTGCTCGTAGCCGAGCCTGCAACATTACTCGCAACAGCGATGTAGGTGGCGCTATCAGCCGACGTGACACCAACCAAGCTCAGGGTCGCACTGGTCGCTCCATCGATCATCACACCGCTCTTTTGCCACTGAATCGAGGGAGCAGGCGTTCCACTCGCAGCGGCAGTGAACACTGCAGTCGCGCCTGTGGCCGTCGTTTGGCTTGCTAGCGGTTGCGACGTGAAGAAGGGCGCTACAGTCGCTGGCGGCGGCGATACCGGAGGCGGTGCCACGGGTGGAGGCGGAGGAGAAGATGGCGATGTCGGCACCGTCACTACCAACGTTACCGAGCTGCTCATCGCGGAACCCGCGCTATTCGCTGCCGTGGCATAATACGTCGCATTGTCGTTTGTCGTGATTCCCATGAGTGTCAGCGCGGCATCGGTGAATCCTGCCATCGCGACACCATTCTTGAACCACTGAAAAATCGGGACCGGGGCTCCAGATGCCGCCACCAGCAAATTCACCGTCCTGCCCGCAGTCGGTGACGAAGGCGCGATAGGTTGCAACGTAATCGCGGGAGGGACGTTCACCGGCGAACTGGCAAGTATGACCTCAAGGAGGAATTCAGGGCTGTCGGCTGAACCGACTTCATTCGTTGCGGCTACGCGGTAGCTCGCCGCATCCGCAAGGACGGCGTTGTCGATCGAAAACGTCGGAGTTGTCGCGCCGGAAATCGCATTGCCGTTTTTCTTCCACTGAAACGACGGCGCAGGGGATCCATCGGCGGTCGCAAACAAGGTGATACCGGCACCCGTTGAAATCTTCGCTGTGTCCGCCGCGTGGCTGGAGACAACCAAACCCGCCAGCACTCCGAACACCACGCACACCCGAATCATAACAAAAACGATCCAAGTGCATGCATATATCCACAACGTCGCAAATTTCATTGGCAACCTCATCACGCGCATGAGCACGACCGGGAATCCAGAACACTACTTAACGCCTCGCTGCGTAGTCGCCGAAATTCGTTACAAACTGGACAACAGTCGGTAGTGAAACCGACTTTTTACCCCCTATTACACGCCGGCCATTTTCGCACGGTGTTCACACCGCTCACCACGCGATTAGGAAAACGCAACTAGGGCAATATCGGTTAGCCGCCGTCATTCCGCCGCCGACCATTCCGGCATAAGGAGTCCGAATCCTACTCCGGCTTCGCGATTCCGAGTTTGTCCATGAGCTCGTAAAGCGTCGGTCGGCTGACGCCGAGGTCGATCGCGGCGGCGGTAATTTTACCGGCATTCTTGCGCAGGGCCTGCCCAATCATCTCCCGTTCGAGACGCTCACGGGCCTCCTTGAGGGTGACTCCTTGCGTCGGCACTACGAGTGACTCCAACTCCAAATCACCCGGACTCAATCGCTTTCCATCGCTCATGATGACCGCGCGCTTCACTCGGTTCTGCAGCTCGCGGACGTTGCCCGGCCAACCATGCTGGCGAATGACCCGCAGAGCATCTGCTGAAAAAGTGAGACCCGATTTTCCGCTTTCCTCGGCAAACCTTTGGAGGAAGGTCTGTGCTATCAGCGAAATATCGTCGTCACGATCTCGCAACGGCGGCAGGACGATCTGCACGACCGCAAGGCGGTAGAACAAGTCCTCGCGGAAGGTTCCCGTGCTCATCCCTTTCTTCAGGTCGGCGTTGGTCGCTGCGATCACTCGCGTGTCCACGTCGATTTCCTGTCGCCCCCCCACCCGTTCGATGCACTGCTCTTGAAGGAAGCGGAGCAGCTTCACCTGAATCGGCAGCGGCACTTCGCCGATTTCATCGAGGAACAGCGTGCCTCCACTGGAGTGTTCGATGCGACCCTTGCGCTGGGCATGTGCCCCGGTAAATGCCCCCTTCTCGTGCCCGAACAGCTCGCTCTCGATCAGCGACTCCGGAATCGCGCTACAGTTGATGGCTACAAAGGGCCCATTCTTGCGCGCACTGCGCTGGTGAATCGCTCGCGCCGTCATTTCCTTTCCCGTTCCGCTCTCACCCAAAATCAACACGGGGGCATCGGTTGTCGCCACCTTGCGGATGGATTCAAAGACCGACTGCATTCGCGCCCCGGAGCCCAGCAGGCCTTCAAATGTATCGCCCCGCAGCTCCAACTGCATCCGCTGGTATTCCCGCTCGAGCTGCGCGAGGTGAAAGCACCGCCTCAACAAGAGTTTCAACTCATCCATCTCCACTGGCTTGCCGACAAAATCATACGCCCCCGCGCCGATGGCGCGCAACGCCGGGCCCTTCTCCGACTGCCCGCTTACGATGACCACCTTCGTCGAGCGATCCTCATTCAACAACTCCGAGAGAATCGCCAATCCTTCCTCGGGATTCGCCGGATTCGGTGGCAGACCAAGATCGAGTAGCACCACGGCCGGGCGCATCGCCCGAAACTGCTCCAACGCACTCGCGCGATCGCTCGCCAGCCCGATCGTGTAGTCGGCCGCCAGCGCCCACTTCATCTGCGTGCGAATCTCATCGTCGTCATCGACGATTAAGAGCTTGGGTTTGCCCGCACCCGGCTTTGGGGCCGCCACTGGCGCAGCCGGGAGGCTTTCGGTGGAAGCCTGATCGTTGGCTGGGGACATGGCGGAATTTTTCATCAATGGGCGGTAGTGGCGCGAAGCAGCAATCGAAACGTGGTCCCTTTTCCCGGCTCACTCTCAACCGTGATCTTTCCACCGTGAGCCTCAACGATCATCTTGCTTTGAAACATGCCGATGCCGAGGCCGTTCTTTTTCGTCGTTTGAAACGGGCGGAACAGGGAATGCGCCAAAAACTCCGGGCTCATGCCGCATCCGTTGTCGGTCACGCTGAGCACCGCCCAGTCTCCTTCGTGGTGCGTGGCGACCTGCACGCGCCCCTCGGGGCCCACCGCCTCGGCCGCATTCAGGACGAGATTGGTGATCACCTTCTGCATCTGATCGCGATCGAGCGCGATTTTCGGCACCGAGCCAAGCTCCTTGGTCAGGTGCAGCCCCGAGGATTTCTCCAAACCGGCGAGCACGCCATCAACCAACTCGTTCAGATCCGACTCGGCGGTTTCGATCTTCAATTCACCACGCAGTTGCCCGAGGCGGCCAATCAATCGGTTGATATGCGTGACGGTCTTCGCGATGCCACGCAGCGCATCGGCCCTGAACTCCGGGTCGTCAAAATGCACCGGCAGGTTTTTCAACATGAGGTTCAGCGTCGAGGCCGAGTTCTTCAGGTCATGCACGAAGAACGCGGCCATCGCTTGGAAGGCTTCGAGTTCCTTTGCCTCCACCAGTTTTTTGGAAAGTTGCACGGTCAGGAGTCCTGCCGAGGCGTGATCGCCGATGCACTTGAGCATGTCCAGATCGTCGACGGAATATGGCACCCCGCCCACCCGATCACCGACAACGAGGATACCCAGCCATTCACCGCGCCCGATCATGGGCACGCAGATGCGGTTGCCGCCATTGGCAAACTGACTTGGATGCCGATCGCGGAGCGCAATCGCCCAATCGTGCTTTGCCGAATCGATGTCGATCGGATCGGGGTGTTGCAGAAAATACCGGCTCATTTGCTGGCACTCAATCTTACCCTGGACTTCCCCGGCCGGCTGCGCGGATTGCATCGTTGACGCGACTGAATGGAGCGCCTCGCGCCGCTCGTCCGTCAGCCACATGGTCACTGAAAGGGCCTGACAGGTTTCAGCCGTCAACTTCACCAACTCTCGTGCCAGATCAGCCGAATCCACACGCGACGCCGTGCCGGCCATAAATGTTTTCCAAACCGCGCGGTAGTCGTAGGGCGAACGCTGAAAATTTCGGCTGACAAACTGCCGCAGCTGGAGTCGCGCCCGATCCGACTGTAACAGAATCGCCAAGACGACCAACGCTACGAGCACGAGGAACGCCTGGGTCGCAAACGCCGTTTCGCCCCCGAAGTAGGTCACCACTTTCGCCAGAACGCCGACGATCAGCAGATAGGCACCTGCGATGAGCACCGTGAGCGAGTTCTGGAGGACCGCCTGTGAGGGATAGACCTCCATCTCGAAATGCCCGGCCCGGAAAAAGGACCGCGCAATCAAGAGGGCCGCGACGATCAGTGCCCCGGAGCCGATGCTTTCCAGCGAGGAGTCGATCCCCCGATACAACAGCACTTGGCTGGTCGAGTAGATCCTCGCGGCAAACAACATTCCGACCCCCAGAATCACATATTTGATTCGCCACCGCATCGTGCCGACGGAGGCCCGAAACGTCCGCTCCAAATTCACCACCACGCCCACCGCTCCCACGAGCACGAAGAGAAAAAGCAGATTCCCAGCTGTTCCCAAGCGAATCACCCACTGCGATCCCCACGCTGTTTCCTTGACCGCTTCCACCAAATCGCGGCGAAAAAGCACCGCGATGACCAGCGGAACAACAAATGCACCTATCGTTTTGATTTGCACCCATGGAGTCGATTTCCCCGTCTGAGACCGCGCGTAACTTCGGCTAAAGAGCAGCCAAATCCCGGGCACAAAAGACATGGCGACCATCCGCCACAACTGCCAGCGCATCACTTCCTCCGCCATGGAACCGCGTCGCGCCATAGCCATCAACACGCTCTCCGCTGCCAACACGGCCATTCCCACCGCGAATGCCCAGCGCGTGAATGATAGTTGCGCTTTGAAAACCGCCGCCACTGCCAACCCGGCTGCACAGAGCGCGGCGACAACATCGAATATCAGGGCAGCGGACATTTCAGTTGCGAGGGCTACCTACTGAACACACAGCGAAAAGCGGGGGGCCGCTTGCATAAGAACCCAGCCGTGTCAGGCGGCTCGAAAGCCACTCATGCAGACTGGATTGCCCAACGGCCAAGGAATTAACTGAGCGACGAAACACGAAATCGTCTCCAACCTAACATGCTGAGGAACGATAGTAACGATGCCAAAAAGGCCATCGAAGCCGGTTCCGGAATCGCGGTGCCGCTGATGGTGAAATTATCCAGCACCGTATAGCTATAATATCCAACGGCACCGCCGTTAACCGCCGCCGCGGAAGAGTTGGTCAATCGAAAATAGACGGAATTCGCATTCGCCAAGGCGGAGACGGCACTCAGGTCGATGGAGAAATTTGTCGCTGTGCCCGTTTGGGGTGTTGAAGTATTCCAAGTCGGACTATCGGACATCGTGAATGTGGTCGAATTGGTGAAATTCGTTCCATTCATACTGTAGGAAAGCCTAAAGTCACGGGGTCCATCGGATGGGGAATACTGATCCCACGTAATCGTGATACTAGAGTAGCCGGTTGTGCTTATTGAAAACTGGAAATAGTCGCCGTTAGCCCAAGTTGTCCCCGCAAAACCGCGATTCGACCCGTTGCCTCCAGATGAAAACCAAAGACTATCACCCGACGCGTGAACCGCTGTTGCCGTGCCCGACCCCACATTTGCCGAAAGAAACCCTCCAGAGGGAGCCGGGACGGTTGCTGGTAACGACGAAACCGAGCCAGCCTCAAACGTCCATCCGGCCAATGTGGTCTGACCAGATAGCTGCGCACAGGCCAAACCGGTTGCGCTGAGAATCCAAATGATAGACTTCATCATGAAGCAAATACTCGAACGAGATTGATAACATCAAACACCACAAACAAGTCAGAACATAGACCTGCGCGCCTACTCCCGAAATTGACACAAATATGGATCAAGATGGTGGCAATCCATACACTCAACATACACAAATCATTCAGAACGATCAACATTTGCTGAAGGCTAATTGAAAAAGTCACAAAAAAGCTGCCTTGGCAAAGGCCAAGGCAGCTTCGAAAAAATGTGACTAGCAGCCTGTCGGACTTAGCCGCATACCTGGCCTAATTATTGCTATGCAATGGTATGCCGAAATTTGTGAATATCGACCGCGACACCCCGCTGCTGCTGCCGCCGGATTTGAGAGACTGGGTGCCGGCGGACCCTTTG
>JANXLP010000110.1 GCA_025355125.1 Opitutaceae bacterium
TGCACGCTCTACGGCGACATGTGCGGCGGCCTCGCCGTCATCAGCGATGTTTTCAAGATGCAGGTCTACGCCCTTTCGCGTTGGATCAACCGCGACCGCGAAATCATTCCCGCCAACACCATCGACAAACCACCGTCCGCCGAACTCCGCCCCGGCCAAGTCGATCAAGACAGCCTCCCACCCTACGACCAACTCGACGCCATTCTAAAGGGCTACGTCGAGGAAGGTCTCTCCCGCCGTGATCTAGCCGCGCAGGGTTTTCCCGAAACGGTCGTGAACGACATCGCCCGCAAGGTGGACCTCAACGAATACAAACGGAAGCAAGCCGCTCCCGGCCTAAAAATCACCCCCCTAGCCTTCGGCGTAGGTCGCCGCATCCCAATCGTCCAGAAATACGTGAGCTAGCGCCCACGTTGGCTGGCTCCTTTCGACACGCCTAAGCCAACCCAGCTTAGGCGTTCACTACCAGCACTGCGGGTTTACCGATTCCCGTGCGCCTCAAGGTTGGTCGCCAGCTCGTAGCTGATCTTACCTTCCATGATCTCGCGCAGCGCGGTGTCTTCCGGCGACATTTTCTCCAACGATTCCACGAGCGGGCGATTGCCCCGCTTCAGTTGCTTCACTCGCAGCGACACCAAATTGACCAGGATATTCGGGTCATCGACCATCTTGAGCGCGCCTTTGATGTAATCGTCTCTCATAATTTTGGATATCAGCCGGCGGCCGGTCGCCTGACCCAAGTTTGAGATTCAAACCGGTGTTGACGTCGTGGCTTCGCGACTGAACGAACACCATGAAAGGGGGTGATCGTGAACACGACCCCTATCTCCTCACGGCTCCGTCAGTTATGCCAACGCACTCGCCCGCCATTCCGTTAGGACGATTATAAGCCGCTCCGTCTCTTCACTTCCGCGACCCGTTAACCCAGTGGCGTCGCTTGATAAATCTGCGCGCTGCTATCCGGTGTTCTTGCTCGTCGTCATGCGCGCGAGGATGCTTACCTTTCCTATTTCACGTCGTGGCCACCCAAAACTCTGACTCCCTCTTCGCCCGCGCTCTTCAACTGATCCCTGGCGGCGTCAACTCCCCGGTCCGCGCCTTCCGCTCCGTCGGCGGCTCGCCGTTCTACGTGAAGGCCGCCCGCGGCGCCACGCTCATCACCGCCGACGACCGCGAACTCATCGACTTCGTCTGCACCTGGGGACCCGCCATCCACGGCCACAATCACCCACGCATCAAGGCCGCCATCGCCAACGCCCTCGAGAGCGGCACGTCCTTCGGCACGCCCAACCCATACGAAGTGGAAATGGCCGAGCTCATCACGCGCCTCGTCCCCTCGATCCAAAAAGTCCGCATGACCAGCAGCGGCACCGAGGCCACCATGTCCGCCGTCCGCCTCGCGCGCGGTTTTACGAAGCGCGACAAGATCATTAAATTTTCCGGCTGCTACCACGGCCACTCCGATTCGCTCCTCATCAAGGCCGGCTCGGGCGCGCTCACGCACGGCCATCCCGACAGCGCGGGCGTGCCGGCCTCGTTCGCACGCGAAACGGTCGTGCTGCCGTTCAACGACCGCGCCGCGCTCGACGCCGCGTTGGCCGCCAATCCCGGCCAGATCGCGTGCGTCATCCTCGAGCCTTACTGCGGCAACGTCGGT
>JANXLP010000114.1 GCA_025355125.1 Opitutaceae bacterium
CCACCGCGCTCACCGCCGCCGACCTCCCCGCCGACGCCGTCCAGCTCATCCCCACCACCGATCGCGCCGCGCTCACCGCGCTCCTGAAGCTCGATACGCTGATCCACTGCCTCATTCCCCGCGGCGGCGAGAGCCTCATCCGCTTCGTCGCAGAGAACTCCACCATCCCCGTCATCAAACATTTCCAAGGCGTGTGCTTCGTTTACGTGGACGCCGCCGCCGATCTCGCGATGGCCGAAGCCATCACCGTCAACGCCAAGGCCTCCCGCCCCAGCGCGTGCAACGCCGCCGAACAACTCCTCGTCCACGCCAGCATCGCCGAAAAATTCCTCCCTGCCGTCGCCCGCGCGCTTCTCGCCAAAAAAGTCCAGCTCCGCTGCGACCCCGCCAGCCTCCGGATACTCACCGCGGCCAAGCCCTCGGCTCTCAGATCTCCGCTCTCAGCTTCCGAAACTTCCGTTCCTTCAACTTTCAACCTTCAACCTTCAACTGCGTCGGTCGCCTCCGCGACCGATGCCGACTACACCACCGAATTCCTCGACACCATCATCGCCATCCGCGTCGTCGATTCCCTCGACACCGCCATCGCCACGATCAACCGCGACAGCTCCAACCACAGCGACGCCATCGTCACCGCCGACGAACCCGCCGCCCGCCGCTTCCTCGCCTCTGTCGACAGCGCCACCGTTTATTGGAACGCCAGCACGCGATTCACCGACGGCTTCGAATTCGGTTACGGCGCCGAGATCGGCATCAGCACCGACCGCCTCCACGCCCGCGGCCCCATGGGCCTCCGCGAACTCTGCACCTACAAATTCCTGATCGAAGGCACCGGGCAGGTGCGCCCCTAAAGTGGGGCGAGGTCTCCGACCCGCCCTCTCCACGACCCGACCATCCGCCAATCTCGTCCGGCCCTTGACGCCCGGTAATACCCTCCCGTATCACCACCCTATGGTTGTTAAAACCGTCAAGCTTCCCGGCGCGCTCGACGCCCGCATCCGCCGCGCAGCCCGCGCCAAAAACCGCAGTTATTCTGCCCTCATGCGTGAAGCCATCGTGCGCGGTCTCGACGCCGGCACGGGCATCGACATGGGCGTAGCCCTCGCGGGCTTCATCGGTGCGGGCGAAGGCCCCGGCGATCTCTCGACGAACAAAGATTATTTCCGTGACATCGGACGCAAACGCGCTCGTTGACACGAGTTTTCTCGTCGCGATCTGTGACCGCCGCGACTCGCGTCACGCTTGGGCGGCTTCCATCGCCCGGTCGCTGCGCGGCCCCTGGCTCACTTGCGAAGCCTGCATCTGCGAGACGGATCACCTGCTCGATTATATCGTGCCGCCGCAATCGCGCTGGATTTACGACCTCCTCGCCTCCGGAGCGCTCCAATCGCAGCACCTCCTCCCTGAACAGCTCGCCCAAGTTCACTCTGAAATCGCCCGCTACCGTGATCGCCGCGTGGACTTCGCCGATGCCTGCCTGGTCATCCTGAGCGATGCCCACCCCAAGCTTCCTGTCGTCACCGCCGATGTCGCCGATTTTACCGTATATTTCCGCGGAAGATCTTCGCGTAAACTCGTCATACCCGCGCTCTGATACTGGGTGTTTTGCCGGTGAGCATCACCGCAACGCATCTTTTCATCCGCACAGTCGGTGGTCAAAAAATTCGACCTGAATTTATAATCCCGCCCACCTCCAAGCCGCGACTCCGACGGAACCCACCCCCACCCAACGCTGACGCACCGCATACGATGCCCACGTCCCGCGTCATCCTCTTACGGCTCCTCGCCACCCTCGCGCTGCTTACCGCCTTTACCGGCTGTGGCCACCTCAACGGCTGGGGACAGGTCGGCCCCGACCTCAAACCCCGCCTCGGCGCCGCCGTCAGCATCCCTCTCGGTTCAAAATAATCCGCCCCCATCCAGTCAGCCCTACGGCCTTCTTAACCTTTTCGCCCTCTGTGTCTCCGCGCCTCTGTGGTGAAAAATCCGGCATTTCTCCTCCGCCCGACGACCATTCCCACACTTGAAAACCCCGTCGCTCCCTTCCACTTTATTTCCATCGCCACCGCGCAATTCCCCTTCGCCCGGAACCCTCCCGCATTTCAACGTTCTCTAGCCCCACCATGAAACGCCCTCCAGCTCATCTCTCCCTGCTCATGGTCGCCCTCAGCCTGGCGGCTTTGCCCACGACCTCGCCCTCGCAGACCCCGACCCCGCTCCCCCAATCCACCGACGCGCCCACCCCCGCCTCCGCCACTCCACCCCCGCCTCCCGCCCATAAGCGCGAGCGCGCCATCTCCAGCGACGTCGCCGCCTCCCTCGCCGCCGCGATGCCGAAATACAATCCGCCGAAGCCCACGCCGCCGCCCAAACCCATCGAAGAGCAGCCCGACCTCCGCGAGACCGATAAGCCCAAGAACGGTATCGTCCGCCTGCCCAACTACGTCGTCCGCGACTCCCGCCCCCCCGTTTTCCGCGAACGCGACATCAACACCCAGCAAGGCATGGCCAACATCGCCATGAAGAAATACTCCACCGAGGCCAGCCGCGCCCTCAATCGCTTCACGATCCCGATCTTCGGCCAGACCCAGGAGCAACGCGCCCTCGCCCAATACGCCGAGGACGAGCGCCTCAAAAATATAACCGACCTCAACGACGCCGCCGGCATGGTCAGCGCCCGCGACAAGGAACAGGGCGCCTACATCAAGCGCGACATCCAAGCCACCACGATGCGCACCGACGACTACGGCTGGCAGAGTAAAAAATAAGTCCTCAGCCCCGATGCCCATCGGGGCTTTTTTGTAACCGTTCACCCCACCCACCCCCGCTCAGATCCGTCCACCCATGAAGCCCATGCTCGGCCGCGTCCTCCCCGCGCTCTGTCTCGCCGCCGCTCTTTACCCGAGCGACTTCGCCGTCGCTCAAACCGCTTCCATTTCCGCTGCGCCCGCCGACGCCACCGCCCCCGATATCGTCATCATTCCGGCGACTCATACCACGGGCATTTCCGCCGCTACCGCCGCCCACCTCAGCGCCACGGCGCCGAAGTTCACGCCTCCCACCACCGCCACCACGACTGGCGCGCCCGCCGCGGCGGCTCGCCTTGAGGATAAACCGAAAAACGGCATCGTCCGCCTCCCCGATTACATCATCAACGAACCCAAAGCCCCCGCCTTCAAACCGCGCGAACTCCTCACCGGCTACGGCCGCCTCCAGCTCGGCCTGAAACGCTACCCCGGCCTCCGCTTCGGCTCACTCCCGTTCCTCAGTAACAACGGCTGGGCCTTCGCCATGCTCGAAGAAGATTTCCGCCTCGAGCGCAAAGCCGAGATGGAAGAACTCTCCGGCCTGATCACCTCTCCGCCCGCCCGCGCCAAAGCCAAAGACGAAACCCAACAGACCTTCATGCGCACGTCGGCTCCGTAACATCCCGCATTCGCGGCCGCCCGTCGCGTAACTTCCATTCGTGCAAATGGAACCCGCGTTGCTTTTGCCCCTCACAAGCAGCGTATGACTAGAAACGCCGCCCCCGCTTTCTGCCTCATCATTGTTCTCTGCGCGGGCCCGCTCACTTTCGCGCAATCGCCCGCCACGACCGCGCCCGAAGCGTTTTCTCCCTTGGTTAAGCCTGCTGCAACCGCACCCGCTTCCGCTCCTGCTCGCGCGGTTTCGCCCGCGACCGCCGCGCATCTCGCCATCACCGCGCCCAAATACATCGCGCCCGCTTCCGCCACCGCCAAAGCCGCCGCGTCCGCTCCCGATCTCCGCGAGACCGATCGCCCGCGCAACACCATCATTCGTCTGCCCAACTACGTCGTCCGCCAGTCCAAGGAAGTGATCTACAAGGAAGACCAGTTCATCACGCCCGAGGGAAAACTCCGGCGCACCTACGCCCGCCACCGCGGCCTGCACGCCGGCTCGTTCTGGCTTTTCAAAAACGACCCCGCCGCCCACCAGATTCAGGGGGACGACGAACGCGTCGAGCGTCGCGCCGAACTGAGCGATCTCCTCGGCCTCCTCCAAGTTGGTGCTGACCCCGCCGTGGAACGCTCCCTTCGCACCCAAGTTCAAAGCACCTTCATGAACTCCGCCGATTGGTTGAGCCTCGACGGATCATTCCAACACTCCCGCGAGATACGCCAATAGCTTTCTCTCCTCCCCGGCGTGCCCGGGTCCCTCGCCTCGCGCGACTCGCCCTACTTCCCGCCCAACAGCTCCCGCGCCATCGCCTCCCACTCCGCCTCCAGCGTCACGCTATCCGCCGGCATCCGCCGTCCCGCCCGGGCATACCAGTAACCCGCATTGCCCGCATCGCCCTCCTTCCGGTGCAGATACGCATGCACCCACGAGCCCGCCTTGCTGTGATCATCCTGCGCCGCCGTGTGTGCCGCTTCCCAATCGCCCCGGCCATCATGCCAAAGCCCCGCCAGCGCCCCGCTTAACCCCGCCGGC
The DNA here is from genome assembly GCA_025355125.1 of Opitutaceae bacterium. Classification (GTDB taxonomy): domain Bacteria; phylum Verrucomicrobiota; class Verrucomicrobiia; order Opitutales; family Opitutaceae; genus Tous-C4FEB. Next base: position 4,453 of record JANXLP010000114.1, read on the forward strand.
GGCGTAGTTTCACCGCTGGCGACCGACTGATTAAATTCCGCAAAAGTCATCGAGCCACCTTGCACCCCGCCCGCCCCCTTTTCAACCTTCCTCCCTTAAACACTGCGCCCGACTCATGCCGTCACCCGAACACACCGTCATCCGCGCTCTCCTCGCGCGCCAGACGGGCTGGGTTTCCGGCGGCGATCTTGCCAAAAAACTCGGCGTCAGCCGCGTCGCGGTCTGGCAGTATTTTGAAAAACTCCGCGCCGCCGGCTTCGTCATCGAGACCGGCCACGCCCGCGGCTATCGCCTCGTCTCCGCCCCGCCCCACGCCCACGCCACCCTCATCGAGACCCAGCTAAAAATCCGCCCCCGCGATTTCTCCCTCACCGTCCTCGACGAGACCGACAGCACCAACGACGAGGCCGCCCGCCAGCTCGCCGCCGGCCGCGCCGCCCCCTTTGCCATCGTCGCCCGCCGCCAAACTAAAGCCCGCGGCCGCCTCGGTCGCCCGTGGCACAGTCCCGCCAACGGCAATCTCTACGTCTCCTTCGCCTTCCGCCCCCAGCTCGAGCCCGCGCGCATGACGCCGTTCACCCTCTGGATGGGCCTCAATCTCTGCGAACTCATCGCCAACGCCACCCCGCTCAAACCCGGCCTCAAGTGGCCCAACGATCTCCTCTTCGACGGCCGCAAAGCCGGCGGCCTCCTCACCGAAGCCCGCGTCGATGCCGATCAGATCCGCGACCTCGTCTTCGGCCTTGGCCTCAACCTCAACAGCCTCGCCGCCGACTGGCCCGGCGACCTCGGCTCGCGCGCCGTCTCCCTCGCCGAACTCACCGGCAATCCCCTCGATTTCAACCGCCTCACCGCCGCCGTCATCGGCCGCGTGCTCCTCGCCTACCAACGCTTTGTTGACGGAGATTACGTGAAAACCTTCGCCGAACTTTGGCACCGCTACGACGTCCTGCGCGGCCGCACCGTCACTGTCCTCGAGGGCATCCACCGCCACCCCGGCACCGTTCTCGGCGTCGATGACGACGGCGCCCTCCTCCTCAAAAACTCCCGCGGCCGCACGCAACGCTTCCGCGCCGGCGAGGTCACCATCGAGAAGACACCGCCTGCCTCTGCCTAGCAGGCTGTCGGGCTTAAAGATTTTGGAATCCGGCGTCGGGTGAAAAATTGACGGCAAGAACAGGAGATTGGAGAAGGTTTTTTCGAGCGGAAGGGTGAAAGACGAGTGTTGGGCGGTAGCGCTGGGCGGTTTC
>JANXLP010000183.1 GCA_025355125.1 Opitutaceae bacterium
GACGCTGCCGGCCTACGAAGGCGAAGTCGTTGCCCAGCTCGAGGAGAAAACTTTCCAAGTGCCGCACGAGTCCCTCCTCCAGGTCGGTCTCGGAGTATTCGTCACGTAACCCGAGAAATTCCAATACAAGGGGATGGCGGATTTCTTCTTCGGCGCTGACCGCGTCGCCGGGCTTTTTCTTCGCGCCCTTGGTCAGCATCGCGACCTTGTTTCGCGAGAGCGCGGTGCGCTCGTAGAACTGGCTGTCTATTTGCCGCTGGAGCTGCCGCACCGACCAGCCCCCGCGCAGTGCTTCAGTATGATAAAACGCCAAGGCCTCCGGCGAGCGGGCTCGGCGGACCAGCAACACATAATCCGACCACGGTAGCGGAAACACGCGCGTCAGCTCGCGCAGATCGAAGGTTGTGGATTTCCGAGACAGTGTCTCGGAATTCCCCGTCGGTCGCAGCGCGAGGGCCCGACCGCCGCCGCCGGCCGGGTGTTCTCCCGATTTCCGAGACAGTGTCTCGGAAATCATGGCGGGCGGGAAAGCCCGATAGAATTGGCGCATCGACTCCAAGTTATCCGGCGAGAACCCGCGACCTCCGCGTCGGCCAAGATCCTTCGATAGCCGGCGGATCAGCCCCTCGCCATACTTGGCTCGGTCCGCACCACCTTGCTCGAACTCGACGATACGCCGGCCAACTTCCCAATACGTCGCTGTCATGAACGCATTCACGGCGCGGGCGGAGGCGCGGCGGGCGGATTCGAACAATTCGCCGATGCCTCCCACGAGGCCTGAGTAATTGGCCAATGCCAACGGGCGTGGTTTCTGGCGTTTGGGCTTCGTGCTCATGCGTCGATGACCGGGGTGAAGAGCGGTGCGTTAAGAGTGATCGTTGGATTCGCCTCGTGGCGAGGCGCGATTCCTTCAGTGAATAGCTCGGTATGGGTGCGCTGAATGTTCGACTGCGATTTACTCGATTTGTCCACTTCGGCCTTTCCGACGGATGCGCACATTTACATCATTTCCTTACCCTGAGATACGTAGCGTCGAAGGTCTCCGCGCTCGTTCTCGTCTCAATTACCCTACCCCGGCCATGCTATCCCGCTCCCTTGTTCTTTTCCTCCTCGTTGTCTCGTCGTTTTGCGCCGCTCCAACTGCCGCTCTCTTCGACGGCAAATCCCTTGCTGGCTGGGAAGGCGACCCGAAGTGGTGGCGCGTGCAGGACGGCGTCATCGTCGGCGGCTCCACGACGGAAAAAGTCCCGCGCAATTTCTTCCTCGCGACGGAGCGCTCGTTTCAAAACTTCGACCTGCGGCTAAAGCTCAAACTCACCGGCGATCCGAAGGGCGGTCTGATCAACAGCGGCGTGCAGATCCGCAGCCTGCGCGTGCCGACCTCGACCGAGATGTCCGGCTATCAGGTGGACGCCGGCGCCGGCTACTGGGGCACGCTCTACGACGAGTCGCGGCGCAACAAAGGCATCGCCGTTTCTGCCAACGCCGCCGCCGTCCTCGCCGCCGTGAAGCCCGATGATTGGAACGACTACCGCATTCTCACCGAGGGCCCACGCATCCGCTCGTGGATCAACGGTGTCGCCGCGCTCGACTACACCGAGGCCGCGCCCGACATCGCGCAGGACGGCCACATCGGCCTGCAGATTCATTCCGGTGGCATCGCCCTCGTGCAGGTCAAAGACCTCACCATTGAAGAACTCCCGCCCACGCCCGGTGCGCCGCTCTGGGAAAAGGTAGGTCTGCCCAAACCGCCTGCGCCGAAGCCTGCAATTCCTGCGGCGCCGAAGCCCGCCCCAACGCCGCTACCAGCGACACCCAGCGGCCGCGACCTGAGCTACAATACCGTCAACATGGGCCCACGCTCGCCTGAGGAAGAGAGGCTTTCGTTCAAGTTGCCCGCAGGCTTCGAAGTGGAACTCGTCGCCGCTGAAACGGACGGCCTCGGTAAATTCATCACCGTCGAATGGGACGCCCGCATGAGGATGTGGTCGATGACCGCGCTCGAATACCCCGTGGATGGTAACGAACAAAAAATCGCCTCCGATGCGCTTTTCGCCGCGGGTGGTCGCGACAAGGTTGTCGTCTTCGATGCGCCTTACGTCGCGCCCGCTCCGGGTCGCGCCGCCGTGACCACGCCGCCGCGCGTCTTCGCCGATGGCCTCGTGATGCCGCTCGGCTTGCTGCCCTACAAGAATGGCGCGTTCGTCCAATACGGTGCCGATATCCGTTTCTACCACGACACGAATTCTGACGGACGCGCCGACCGGCACGACGTGATCCTCACCGGCTTCGGCACGCAGGACTCGCACCTATTTCCGCACCAATTTCTCCGTCAGCCCGGCGGTCAGATTTTTGTCGCGCAGGGGCTGTTCAACTATTCGAAAGTCGTCCGGCCTGGCGGTCAGCCTTTTGCCGACGGCTCGACCGAGATCGCGTTTAACCAATGCAAACTCGGCCGCTTCACGCCCGACGGCGCGAGTTTCGAGAGTCTCACCGCCGGCCCCAATAACATCTGGGGCCTCGTCACGTCGCGCGAGGGCGAGACGTTCATCCAAGAGGCGAACGACATCGGTTATCCGGTGATTCCCTACGAGCCCGGCATCTGGGTCGCGACCGGCTCGAAAGACCGCCTGCGCCCTTACCAGCCGCTCATGCCGCCGCCGCTCCCGCCCGCGCAGATGGGCGGCACGGGACTCAGTGGCCTCGCGCTCGCTGAGGATGGCGACGGGCTTTTCCGTCGTGTGGGCGTGTCGGCAGCCGGCGATACGACGACAAAGATTTTCTACCTCGCGAACCCGATCACCAACACGATCAACGTCGTCCGTGCCACGCCCGATGGCCCGCGCTACCGCTACGAAAAGCTGCCCGACTTCATCACGACCGACGACAAGTGGTTTCGCCCCGTCGCGATTCACTTCGGCCCAGATGGCGCCCTCTACATCGTCGATTGGTATAACAAAATCATTTCGCACAACGAAGTCCCTCGCACGCATCCCGACCGCGATAAAACCCGAGGGCGCATCTGGCGCGTGCGTCATGTCGATCAACCACGCGTCACGCCGCCTGATCTGACCAAGCTCGACGACCAAGCCCTGCTCGCGCAGCTAGGCGCTCCGAGCGCCCTCGTCTCCCGGCTCGCGTGGCTCGAACTCATCGACCGCAAAGCCACTGGCCTCGCGCCCGACCTCGCCAAGATCGCCGCGGATCGCTCGGCCACCAACGCCCGGCGCCTCGCCGCGCTCTGGGCGCTGGAAAGTCTTCAGTCTATTTCGACTGAACTCTTGCGACAGCTCGTGACCGATCCGGCGACGACGATACGTCATGAAGCCGCACGGCTCGCTGCTACGCAGTCGCGCACCGAAGCGGAATTCGTGACGCTCGCCACGCCGCTCATCGTTGATCCGCAGCCATCGGTCCGCGCCGCGATCGGCGATGCGTTGCGCCGCGTGCCGCACTCCAGTCCGCGCGTGCTGATGCTTGCCGCGCAAATGGGCCAGGCCTCGCTCACGGAGGGTAACGACTGGGAGCGCTACGAACGCGAGTTTGAGCGCTACCTCG
>JANXLP010000264.1 GCA_025355125.1 Opitutaceae bacterium
CCCGACGGCTCGCTCTACATCGGCGACACCGACCGCGGCCGCATCTGGCGCGTGATCTACACCGGCGAACCCACGTCCGCCCAAACCCGCACCGCCCTCACCGCCAAAACCGAGTTCACGCCCGTGGACGCCGCCACGCCCGGCGGAAAAATCTACGCGCAACTCTGCGCCGCCTGCCACATGCCCGCCGGCACCGGCGTGCCCGGCATGCAACCCGCCCTCGCCGACAGCAAAGTCGTCGCCGGCGATCCCTCCACGCTCATCAACGTCCTGCTGAAAGGCCCGCAAGTCGTCCTCCCCGCCGACCGCGAGAAATTCAGCAACGCCATGCCGCCCCTCGCCGCCATCTATAACGACGCAGAAATCGCCAGCGTCATTAATTTCATCCGGAAAAACTTCGCGACGAACGCCTCGCCCGTGACGGCTGACCAAGTGAAAGCGCAGCGAGGGAAGTAACGCGGCCCCCCAGCGAGAATCGCTTACAAAAATGGTGCCCGGGAGCGGACTCGAACCGCTACACCGTGAGGCACAGGCTTCTGAGACCTGCGTGTCTACCAATTCCACCACCCGGGCACGAGCGGACCGGAAAACACACACACCGCCGCCAGTCGGAGCAAGAAAATTGATTTCCCTCCCCTCGCACCCGCCTTCAACCTCCCCTTCCCCATGAAAAAAGAAGCCATTCTCCAGAAATTCCGCACCGAGCGCGTCATCGCCCTCATCCGCGCCAATAATCCTGACGGCCTCCTCGATTGCGCCAAGGCCCTCGCGGAAGGCGGTCTCACCAGCATCGAACTCACGATGACGACCCCCGGCGCCATCCGCATGTTGGAGAAGGCCACCTCTGAACTGCCCGATTTCCTCTTCGGCCTCGGCACTGTCCTCGACGCCGAGACCGCCCGCGCCGGCATCCTCGCCGGAGCCAAGTTTATCGTCACCCCAGCCCTCCGTCCCGACGTCATCACCCTCTGCAAACGCTACAGCGTGCCGATTTTCTCCGGCGCCTTCACCCCCACCGAAATCGTCAACGCTTGGGAAGCCGGCGCCGACGCCGCCAAGATTTTCCCCGCCGAGTTCTTCGGCCCCGGCTACATCAAATCCGTCAAAGCCCCGCTCCCGCACATCGAGATGTTGCCCACCGGCGGCGTGAACGAAAACAATCTCGGCGAATTCCTCAAAGCCGGCGCCTTCGCCGTCGCCGCCGGCAGTTCCCTCGTCGATTCCAAAGCCCTGAAGGAAAAAAACTGGGCCGCGATCACCGCGAAAGCCAAAGCCTTCGTCGCCGCCGTCGCCGCCGCGAAGTAATTTCCCTTCCCGCGCTCTGAGGTGGGCCGTGCTCTCCGCCGCGCGGCCACTCCCACCCCTCGCTCCGCCCACACCCGGAGCCATAAAAAAGCCCCGACACCCGTCGGGGCTTTTCATTTTTGCAGGTCCGCTCTACGCGGCGCTTTCGCCCAACGCTCAGGTCGCCGCATCCGGCGCACCCGCCGTCGGCTCCACCTTCGTCAAAAACTCCGCGATCTCCACGATCCGCTTCGCGCGCCGCCCCGCCGCGTCGCGGGCAAAATACGGATCTTCCTCGCGCGCGACCTCGACCTCTTCCTCTTCGCCGTCCTTCAATTTGCCGCCGTCGTCCTCGGAGCCCTCTTCGTCCAAAACGATCCATTCCAGCTCATCGTCGAAAATATGCGTCATCCGCCGCGCCTGCGGTTCGAGTATCATCGGCGGATTCTTCACCCGCCCCGCTTTCACGAACTCAAACAAACACGGCACATACTGGTCGTCGAAAAACGCCCGGAAATCGCTCAGCCATTTGTTGCCCACGCCCTCGCGGCGGTTGAGCAACGCCACATCGGAAAAATGCACGCACGCCTCATACCACGCACGCAGTGACGAGTGCTTCTCCGCCAGCTGACAATTGATCACGGTAAACACCCGCGCCATCTCCGCCGGCTGCAACTCGACCCACGCCTTGAACGCCTCCATCTGGTCCACCGGGCTGCGCCGCCCGTCCGTCACGAAAAACACGTGCGTCGCGCCCGCCGGCAATTCCGCCTCGATGGTTCCCGCCTGCGTCCACGTCCACCGCGCGACATTCGGCAACTTCGCGTCGATGCCTGCCGCCGGCTCGGCCGCCGCCATCAACACCGCCGGCCGCGCTTCCGGCCCCAGCCCCCCGTCGATCAAATCGGCCAGCACTTCGCGCCGACCCGACCCGGCTGCGCCGAGGATCACATAAACCAGAGGTTTTTCTACACTGTTCATTTAAGCACCACTCAATGGAACCCCTGCCCAACTGCCAACGATTCTTTCAGCGTCGTGCGTTCAAAGGTGAAACGCCGGGGCGCCCACACGTTTTTCCATCCGCACCCCGACCACTCAGATCGCTTCGCCGTTTTTCACTCCGATTTTTCGCGTCCCTTCGCGTGTTTCGCGGGCACACTCCGATTTCCGCACACTCCCCGCCATCGGCCTGACGCTCCTTCAAAACTTAAACGTCCCGCACTGCGCGCCCTGCCGCATCGCGTGATCGAGCAACACCAGCGCCGCCATCGCCTCGACGATGGGCACCGCGCGCGGCACCACGCACGGATCGTGACGGCCCCGGCCCATCAGCTCCGTGGCCGCACCGGTTTTGTCCACCGTCGCCTGCAACTGTAAAATCGTCGCCGTCGGTTTAAACGCCACGCGAAACACGATCTCCTCCCCGTTGCTGATCCCGCCCTGCACGCCGCCGCTGCGATTCGTCGCCGTGCGCACCTGCCCGTCGCGATTTTCGAACGCGTCGTTGTGCTCGCTCCCGCGCAACCGCGCGCCCGCAAACCCACTCCCGATTTCAAATCCCTTCGTCGCCGGCAGCGAAAGCATCGCCTTCGCCAGATCCGCCTCCAACCGGTCAAACACCGGCTCGCCCCAGCCCGCCGGCACGCCACGCACGCGACACTCGATCACGCCGCCCACCGAGTCGCCCTCGCTGCGCACCGCCTTGATCCGCTCGATCATTTTTTCCGCCGTCGCCAGATGCGGACAACGCACCGGCGTCGCCTCCACCTCCGCCAACGTCGGAAATCCCACGAGCGCCTCCGCCGGCGCCACGATATCGTGAACCTGCGTCAAAAACGCCCGGATCTCCACGCCGCCCGCGCCGACTCCGCCCTGCGCTCTGCCCGCCAAGATTTTCTTCGCAATCGCCCCCGCCGCCACGCGCCCGACCGTCTCGCGCGCCGAACTGCGCCCGCCGCCACGGTGATCGCGCAACCCGAATTTCTGCTGATAGGTGAAGTCCGCGTGCGACGGCCGGAATTTGTCCCGCATCTCATCGTAGGCGCCCGAGCGCTGGTCAGCATTGCGCACGATCAGCGTGATCGGCGTGCCCGTCGTCTTCCCCTCGAAAATCCCCGACCAGATCTCCACTTTATCCTCCTCCTTCCGCGGCGTCACGATGTCACTCTGCCCCGGCCGACGCCGGTCCAGCTCCACTTGGATTTCCTCCGCCGTGATCGCCAGCCCCGGCGGACACCCATCGATCGTCACGCCCACGCCGAGTCCGTGGCTTTCGCCCCAAGTGCTGATCGTGAAAAGTTTTCCAAAAATATTGCCCATCGCGTTGAAAACCGTTGGCCCCGCCCCCACCACCGGCAAGCGGCAAATCCTCCCCCGCAAAGTAGGGCGCGGTCTCCGACCCGCCCTCCACGCCCAAGCCCCGTCATTGCGAGGAGCACAGCGACGGGCAATCCCGCTCACCTTCTCCCTGCGCAACGCGCCTCACCTCCCTAAAACACTCCGCGCCCCTTCCTGTTTCCCTCCGATTTTTTCCGTGTATTCCGTGTGCTGCGTCCTGCGAAGCCTCGGCGAAGTAGGATTCCGTGGGCCCGCCTCTGATTCCCCAATCCGAAATCCGCCTTTCGTGTAGTTCGTGTGTTTCGTGGTAACCTTCCGAACCTCTCTCCCATTCCCCACTCCGCTTCTACGCAGCTTTGTAGTTCAATCCCACCCGCGCTTTTCCGGATAATTCAGAAACCATGCAGCCATGAACCCTCGGTCTTTCCTGGTTTCTTGGCTTCCGAATCCAACTTTCCCTCTTTTCCGCTCCCCGCAAATCGCGGCAACCTTCGGCGGCCTGTGCCGTCATAACACAAGACCGTTTACAACCCCTTCCGCTTCCTCCTCGATTTTAACTCTCTGCGCATCCGGCGCATAATTCCTCTCAACGCTCTCCCCCCGCATGACTCCGCGTATCGCCCGCCTGCCTCTCTCCGCCGCCCTCCTCGCTTTCTCCACCGCTCTCATTGCGCAAACGCCCGCCCCGGCGCCCTCACCAGCTCCGTTGCCCGTCCCCGTCCCGGCGAAGGCCACCACCCCGGACGTGAAACCCAATCCCGACGAGATGATCCCGTCGTTCAAGATCAGCGGCCTCCCCATCGACGGCGTCCTTTCCGCCCTCGAGCTCCACACCGGCCGCAGCATCCTCCGCCCCGCCGCCCTGCCCACCGCCGAATACACCCTCGTCATCGACCGCCCCATCCCCCGCTCCGAGCTCATCCTCGCGATCGAGACCCTCCTCGCCCTTAACCAGATCGGCGTCGCCCCGCTCGGCGACCGGTTCCTGAAAGTCGTCGGCCTTGCCCAGGTGAAAGGCGAAGCCCCTGAAATGATCCTGGGCTCGTCTTTTGACCAACCCGCTTCCGGCAAAATCGGCACCAAGGTCTTCCAATTCGATTTCCTCCGCGCCGCCGAGTTTGTGCCCCAGCTCCAGGGCCTGTTCACCCCCGGTGTCGGCGGCAGCTTCGTGATCTTGGACAAAACCAACGCCGCCCTCATCACCGATTCCATCAGCAACCTCCAGCGCATCGAGAACTTGATAAAAACCCTCGACCGCCCCGCCACCTCTGGCCTCATCCCGAAATTTTATCCGCTGAAATCCGCCAAGGCCAGCGACCTCGTCAACAAGCTCCGCACCATCCTTCAGGGCACCCTGCAAACCCAGCTCGGCACCAGCACCACCTACAGCGCCGATGATCGCACCAACCAGATCATCCTCATCGCCGACTCCCGCCAGTATCCCTTCTTCGACGAACTCATCGGCAAACTCGACGTCAAGGCCGACCCCAACACCCGCAACGAGGTCATCTACCTCAAGTTCGCCGCCGCAAAAGATGTCTCCACCCTCCTCACCAACATTGTCACCGGCCAGACCAACGCCGCCCAAAAGACCGCCGCCCAGTCCGTCCGCCCCGGCCAGGTCGTGATCCCCGGCCAGCCGGTCGCCCCCCAACCCGCCGGCCCGCAACCCGCCGTCCTCAATCTCAGCGGGCCCGATGCCAGCCTCGCCGGCGGCAATGAATTCAGCGCCCTCGCCGTGGTCGCCTACGACGAACGCAGCAACGCCGTCATCGTCTCCGGCACCGGCGACGACATCCGCCTCATCAAAGACCTCGTGGACAAACTCGACATTGTCCTCGCCCAGGTTCGCATCGAAATCGTCATCGCAGAAGTAATCCTTTCTGACGCCGCGACCTCTGGTATCAGTGCCCTCGGGTTGAAAGTTGTCGGCGACAAACTCGTCGGATTTAGCGGCGACGCGGCCGGGGTGAAGGTGGCAGATGGCGTCCTTACCCGCGTGCTCTCCCCCGCGACCGGCGCCACGACGGCAGTCGATCTCGCCGCCGTTGTCGGCCTCTCTACCACTCCCCGAAAAACTAACGCCAGCGTCCTCTCGACCCCCACCATCCTCACCACCCATAATAAGGAAGCCACGATCTTCGTCGGCGAGACCCGCCCCATCATCAGCAGCATCACCTCCTCCACGGCCAGCGCCAGCGTCCAAGGCAGCTCCACCTCCAGCGTCACCCAACAGGAAATCGGTATCACCGTCACCGTCACCCCGCTCATCGGCAACGACGGCTCCGTCCAACTCAAAATCAAACTCGAGACCAGCGACGTCGGGGGAACCGTGAAAGTCGACGGCAACGACCAATACATCATCACCAAACGCAAAGCGGAGTCCTTCATAACTGCGCAGAGCGGCGATATTCGCGTCATCGGCGGCCTCCAGAAAAAACAAAACTCCCTATCAACTTCCCGCCTCGGCCCGATCCCCATCATCGGCGATCTGTTCGGCTCCCGAAGCCGGGAGGAACGTCGCACCGAACTGATTTTTTTCCTGCGCCCCGTCGTCCTGACCAATACCAACGCCGACAACGCCTCGGCGATGAGGCAGGTTGACCAACTCCCCAACAAAGAAGCGGTCCGCAAGGAACTCGACCCGAGTTACGTCCCGCCGAAAAAGAACATCCTCCAAAAAACTTTC
>JANXLP010000267.1 GCA_025355125.1 Opitutaceae bacterium
CACCGTCAAGGTCGGCGACCCCGTGTTCGTCGTCCGCACCACCGACCAGAAGCGCATCCGCGCCAAGATCACCAAGATTTTTGAGTTCACCGGCCTCGGCCAGCGTGAAGTCGAGACGGCCTTCGCCGGTAACATTATCGGTCTCGCCGGCTTTGAAGACGTCGACATCGGCGATACCCTCGCCGTCACCGAAGACGCCCACGCCCTGCCCTTCACCCAGATCGACCCGCCGACGCTGGAGATGCAGTTCTCCGTCAACGACGGCCCGCTCGTCGGCCAGGAAGGCAAGCTCGTCACCTCCCGTCAGCTGCGCGAGCGCCTGATGCGTGAGTTGAAGACCAACGTCTCCATCTACATCGAAGACGCCGACAAGGCCGGCGTGTTCAACGTCAAGGCCCGCGGCGCCATGCAAGTCGCCGTCCTTGTCGAGACGATGCGCCGCGAAGGCTTCGAGCTCGTCGTCTCCCGCCCCACCGTGATCGAGAAGACCGTCGATGGTGCCCGTCACGAACCCTTCGAGACCGTCTGGGTCGAAGTGCCCGATGAGTGCGTCGGTTCCGTCATGCAGAATCTCGCCAACCGCAAAGGTCTTCTCACGAACATGGAGAAGCTTTCGCACTCCACGATGATCGAGGCGACCATCACTACGCGCGGTCTGATCGGCATGGAAATCGACGTGATCAACGCCACCAGCGGCCGCGGCATCACGAGCCATCTGTTTAAGGAATACGGCCCCTACGCGGGCGAAGTGCTCACCCGCATGACCGGCACGCTCATCGCGACCGAACCCGGCGAGACCACCACCTACGCTCTCCTCATGGTGCAGGAGCGCGGCAAACTCTTCGTCGGTCCCGGCGAGCAGGTTTACGAAGGCATGATCGTCGGCGAGAATCCCCGCAACGAAGACATCGCCTGTAACGCCGTCCGCGAAAAGGCCCTCACGAACTTTCGTTCGCAGGGTTCCGGTGTCGCTACCGGCCTGATCCCGGCCGCCAAGTTCAGCCTTGAACGCGCGATCGAATACATCGCCGCCGACGAACTCCTCGAGGTCACCCCGAAGAGCCTCCGTCTCCGCAAGCGCATTCTCAATAACGGCCTTCGCCAGAAGACCGCCAAGTCCAGCAAGTAAGACCACCGCTTCGGCAAAAAAATCTCAGCCCGCCTGCGCTTCACCGCTAGCAGGCTGTCGGACTTAGGCCGTTCAAGGCGTTTGCAGCTCGATATTTGATCTTTTTGAAAAATATTTTCGCGAATATCGCACGGTGGATGCCTTAAATTTCTAAGTCCGACAGCCTGCTAGTCATTCTTCCCAAACAGCAGCCGCAGCGAATTCAGGCACACCACCACCGTGCTGCCTTCGTGCGCCGCCACACCGATCGCCAGTGGCACCACGCCGAAGATAGTCGCGATCACCATCACCACGACCACGCCCAGTGAGATCGCCAAGTTCTGCCGGATGATCGCCCGCGCGCGCCGGCTCAAGCGATGCGCCGACAGGAAATTCTCGATCTTGTCCTGCATCAGAATCACTTCCGCCTGCTCCAGCGCGGCGTCGCTGCCGCGTGCGCCCATCGCCACACCCACATCCGACGCCGCCAGGCACGGCGCGTCGTTCACGCCGTCCCCCACCATCGCGACCTTCTTTCCCTGACCGCGCAGCTCCATGATCGCCGCGACTTTGCCTTCGGGCGTGAGACTCGCGCGCACGTCACCGAGTCCGAGTTCCTTCGCCACCGCCTCGGCCGCGTGCTGACGATCGCCCGTCAACATCACTGTGAAAATCCCGCGCCGTTTCAGCTCCGCCAATACGGCCTTCGACTCCGAGCGGATTTGATCGCGCAGCAATACGCGCCCGACCATCTCGCGCCCGATCACCCACACTTCGCTGAGATCCGCCGGGGCCACCGGCAGCTTTTGCGCCCAACCCGCCAGCGGCCCCGCCTCCAAAAGCTCGCGCCGTCCCAACAGCACCTGCGCGCCGTCGAGGCTGCCCTTCACGCCCTCACCGACGATGTTGCGAAATTCATCCACATTCACCTCGCGCACCCCTCGCGCCTTCGCATCGCGCACGATGGCCCGCGCGAGCGGATGCTCCGACTTCGCCTCGAGCGCATACGCCAGCTCCATCACCTCTTGCTCACGCCCGGGCGGGAAACTCTCGTAGCCCACAACCGCGAGCTCACCCGTCGTGAGCGTCCCCGTCTTGTCGAGCGCCACCGCGTCGATGTCGGCCAGTTTCTCAATCGCCGCGCCGCCACGAAACAGCACGCCATGCCGCGCGCCCCACGCGATCGCCGCGAGGATCGCCGAGGGAATCGACAGCACCAGCGCGCACGGGCTCGCGACCACGAGCAAGGTCATCGCGCGGTAAAATGCCGATCTCACCTCCGGCGTATTCGTAAACGCCGGCAGGCGAAACCCGAGCCACCACACCAAGAACATCACCGTCGCGCCGCCCAATACCGCGTAGGTGTAGCGCGTGCCAAACTTGTCCGTGAACCGCTCACTCGGCGCCTTTAGTTTCTGCGCGGTCTGGATGAGCCGAATGATTTTTTGCAACGTGCTCTCCGCCGGCAGCCGCGTCACGGCAAACTCGACCGCACCCCACAGGTTGATCGTGCCGCTAAACACGGCGTCGCCCTTCGCCTTCTCCACCGGCTGCGCCTCGCCCGTCAGCGCCGACTCATCGCTCGCGCTCTTTCCACTAAGAACCGTCCCATCCGCCGGAAAGGCCTCGCCCGGCTTCACCCGCACGCTTTGACCAACCGCCAGTTCCTCGACCGCGATTTCTTTTTCGCTCCCATCCGCCTGCACGACCACCGCCCGCTTCGGCGCGGACTTCAGCAGCGCGCTCACCTCGCGCTGCGTCCGATCCAGCGCAAATTCCTCCATCGCCCCCGAGGCCGAGAACAAAAACAGCAACAACACCGCCTCGCTGTGCGCCCCGATGGCCACCGCGCCCACTGCGACGATCAGCATGAGAAAGTGAATGTCGATTTCGCCCTTCCGCAGATTCTCCCACGTGTCGATGGCCGCGTCCCACGCGCCCGCGATCAGCGCCGCGCCAAACAGCACCCACGCCAGCCACGGCAATCCCGGCGCGAAATGCTCCGCCAGCGCCCCCGCGATGCCCGCCGCGCCGCACACCGTCGCCAGCGTCGCCAACAGTTTCCACTCGGATTCCGCGGGCGCGTCTTCTCTGACCGCGTCGGGCCACTCCACTTCTCGCCACTGGCGCATGGACTCGGCCGTCACGCAGATGTCGCGTCCTACCACCAACGATCCGCCTTCATGTTTAAGTGAAAATCCCGCGGGAGCGGCCGCCTGCTCCTTCGTCGCCAACCGCGCCTCCACCGCCGCGATCGTCGCCGCGAGCTTCTCACCAAACACCTTTAAATCCACGTCGCCGATCGTCGCCACCGCGAGCTTGTGCGACGCCGGATCGATCCGCACCGCGCTCACCCCCGGTTGCGTCCGTAAAAAATCTACCAGCTCGGCCACCCAGTTTCCATCCGTGTCGTTCGGCGCGTTCATCGCCCCCACACTCTCCCACCGCGCCCCGTCCGCAAATTCATTTGCGCCACCCTTGCCTCATTCCATTGGTTGGCAGACTCATTCTCGACTCATGATTGGAATTCGCGACGACCACGCCTCCGCCCCCACGCCCAAGAGCCGGGCCCCGGAGTTGGCCGCGAAGATCTTCGCCGAGTGCGGCTGGTTGCATGCGGGACTGAATCTCGAACACCGTCCCCAGCAGGAGACCATGGCGCGCACCGTCGCCTTCGCGCTGAAATCCGACGAACCCCTGCTCTTCGAAGCCGGCACCGGCGTCGGCAAATCCCTCGCCTACCTCGCCCCCGGCATCATCCACGCCGTCGATCAAGAGCGCCAACTCATCGTCTCCACCCACACGATTTCCCTCCAGGAACAGCTCCAGTCAAAAGACCTCCCGCTCGTCCGCCGGCTCTTCGCCTCAAACCCCGGTCTCGCCCGCTACACCGATTTCCGCGCCGCCGTCCTTCTCGGTAAATCTAACTACCTCTGCACGACCCGCCTCGCCCAATCGCTCTCCGACCGCGCCAGCCTCTTCGCCGACGCCGACTACGATGAGTTGCAACGCATCGCCGGCTGGGCCGAGACCACCGAGACCGGCCTGCGCCACGATCTCCGCCCGCCGCCCCGCGCCGAGATCTGGGACGCCGTCAACGCCGACTCCTCCTCCTGCTCGCGCAAACACTGCGACTGCGAGAAATGTTTTTACCAGCGCGCCCGCGCCCGCATCCGCACCGCCCACGTCATCATCGTCAATCACGCCCTGCTCTTCGCCCTCATCAACGCCGGCGGCGCCCGCGCCAACGGCGCCACCGGCACCGATGCGCGCGGCGTCCTTTTCCCCAACGATTTCGTCGTCCTCGACGAAGCCCACACCGTCCCTGAAGTCGCCACCGCCAACTTCGGCCTCTCGCTCAGCAGCTACGGTGTCGAACGCGCGCTCAAATATCTCTTCAACCCCCGCACCAAGCGCGGCCTCCTCCGCAAGCTCGGCGGCCCCGAGGCGCAGCAACTCGTCACCGACGCCCTCGACGCCTCGCGCCAATTTTTTGACTTCATCGCCGCCACGCTCCTCGCCCAGCGCCCCATCGTGCGCGTCCGCGAAACCGGCGTCGCCGAGCCTACCCTCGACGGCCCCCTCGGCGCGCTCGAACGTCTCGTCGCCAAGCTCGCCGACAAACTCGACGAGGGCCGCCCGCGCGACGAACTCCTCGAGCAGAAAACCCGTATCAAAGGCCTCCAGGCCGGCCTCACCGAGTGGCTCAACCTCGCCGCCGAGGGTCACGTTTACTGGGCCGAGCGCGGCGGCCGCAAACAAACCATCGTCAGCCTCCGCAGCGCGCCCATCGACATCGCCCCCGCGCTCAAGCAACACCTCTTCGGTTGCGGCGTCAGCGTCGTCTGCACCAGCGCCACGCTCGCCCTCGCCGGCGACATCGCCGCCTTCGCCAAACGCATCGGCGCAGAAAACGCCCGCGCCGAGGTCGTCCACTCGCCCTTCGATTACGCGCGCAACATGCGCGTCTATGTCGCCGCCGACATCCCGCTGCCTTCGCCGCAGGAGGCCAAACTCGCGCTCGAAGCCCTCACCGACTACATCCGCTTCTGCGTCGCCGCCGTGCCCGGCGGCACCCTCGTGCTCTTCACGAGCTACACCGATATGCGCGCCGTCGCGCTCGCCCTCGAAGCCGAGTTCCGCACCGCCGGCCGCCCGTTTCTCATGCAAGGCGCAGACCTTTCCCGCACCGAACTCGCCGATCAGATGCGCAGCCTCGGCAACGCCGTGCTCTTCGGCACCGATAGTTTTTGGACCGGCGTCGATGTCCCCGGCGACGCCCTCGCTCAGGTCATCGTGACCCGCCTGCCCTTCGATCCGCCCACCCACCCCATCACCGAGGCCAAGACCGAGTGGATTCGCGACCACGGCGGCAACCCCTTCAATGAGCTCACCTTGCCCGACGCCCTCATCAAATTCCGCCAAGGCATCGGCCGCCTCATCCGCACCCAAAAGGACCGCGGCCTCATCACGATCCTCGATTCCCGCGTCCTCGCCAAAAGCTACGGCCGGCTCTTTTTGCAGTGTCTCCCGCAGCCCGAGTTCACCCGCCTTACTCGGGAAACCCGCTCCGACCAATTTCATCCTTTCGCCTAGGACGCGCATCGCCTACTTTCGCCAATTTATCGCATGACCAAGCTCCGCTCCGCCGCACTTACCGACATCGGCCGCATCCGCAGTGAAAATGAGGACAACTTCATCCTGGAGCCCACCGCGATGATTTTTGGCATCGCCGATGGTATCGGCGGCCTCCCCGGCGGCGCCGAAGCCTCGCTCGAAACCGTGCAGGTCATCGTCCGCGAAGTGCTCGCCCTCCCCGCCGGCTCCACGCCCGATCTCACCGCCATCGTTCACACCGCCAACCGCGCCGTCATCGACCGCGGCCGCGTGATTAGCCCGGTCATGGGCATCGGCTCCACGCTCACCTTCGCCTGCGTCCACGACCACGCGATGCACTTCGCCCACGTAGGCGATTCGCGCGCCTACGTCTGGCGCGCCGGCACGCTGCAAAACGTCACCGAGGATCATTCCGTCGAAAACGAGGCCCGCCTGCGCCGCGCCCGCGGCGAGATCGTCCACTACCATGAGGCTAACCGCGCCGCCCTCACCCGCTGCATCGGCCAGCCCACGCCACCCGATGTCGATCTCATCACCCGCCCGCTCATCGCCGGCGACCGCTACCTCTTTTGCACTGACGGCGTCACCCGCATGATCGGCGATCGCGAACTCGCCCAGCTCATGGCGCAACCCTCCGAGCCCGAGGCCCTCGCCCACGAAATCGTCATGCTCGCCGTCCGTCGTGGCGGCCCCGACAACGCCACGGCCGTCGTCGTCATCGTGGACGAAGCCTGAGCATGGCCCCCCGCAGCCCACACTTCGCCGCGCTCGTCGCGCGCGCGCCCGACAACGAACTCTTCCGCTTCAGCCTCGCACAGGCCCTTCTCGCTGAGGGCCGCCCCGAGGAGGCCGCGCCGCACTACACTTTCTGTGTGGCGAAAAAAGCCGACTGGATGATGCCCCGCATTCTCCTCGGCAAACTCCACCTCGCCGCCGGCCGCAAAGCCCAAGCCCGCCCGCTCCTCGTCGAAGCACTGGAGTTGGCAATTTCCCAAACTCACGAAGACCCCGAGCGCGAACTCCGCGCCATCCTCACCGAGTTGCCCGCCTGAAGAAAG
>JANXLP010000296.1 GCA_025355125.1 Opitutaceae bacterium
AGCGCTGCCTCGATCTGCTTCCGCGACTCCGGTCGATAGTAGGTGAGACCGACTGCTTTCGAAATCGGAACGGCGGGGTCGAGATCATGAATGCGTGCGACTTCTTCGGTCCAGAAATTTTCCCCGGTGGCGATTTCGAGACTCCAGCCGCCGACTTTCGCTATGTGACTGGTCTCGCGCAGCACCGCTTCGTGGAATCGCAGCTTCTCCTCGACCTGTTTGCGCGCCGTGATGTCGCGGGCGACTTTCGACGCGCCGACGATTCGGCCCGAAGCGTTCCTTATCGGTGAAATGGTGACCGACACGGCGATGGCACGCCCGTCCTTGTGCAGACGCACTGTGTCGAAGTGCCGCACGCTTTCGCCCCGCCGGATACGCTCGAGGATATCCGCTTCCTCCTCCGGTCGGTCGGAGGGGATTTGGCGTGAGAGCGGCTGGCCTACCATTTCCAGGGAGGTATAGCCGAAGATTTTCTCCGCTCCGCGATTCCAAGTCATCACGATGCCTTGGGCATCTGTGCCAATGATGGCATCGTCCGACGAGGCCACGATGGCGCCCAACTGGGCCGCGGCGTCCTCCGTGCGCTTCCGCTCGGTGATGTCGCGCATGACGGTCAGGATGCACGCCTCGCCGCGCAGGGTAATGAGACGGGCGGAAAAATTTAGCAGCACCACCCGGCCATCGTGCAAGCGCACCTTGGTTTCGTAGTCCAGCACCTCGCCTTGCTCCTGCAGTCTTTGGATGAAAGTCGCGCGGTCGCCCTCGTTGAGCCAGTTGGAGAGGGCTTGGGTCGATTGGCCGACCATCTCCGCCACGCTGCTCCCGAGAAACCGGGCCGCAGCCTCGTTCGCGTGCATGATCACCCGGTCACTGAGCCGCGCCATCACCACGCCATCGGGCGCCAGCCGGAGGGCGGTGGAAAACTGCTCTTCGCTGTCGCGCAAGGCCTCCTCGGTTTGTTTACGCGCCGTGATGTCAGCGCGGATGGCGACGTATTGGCGAGGTTTACCCTGCGCGTCGAGAAACGGCACGATGGTCGTGTCCACCCAGTAAAACGTGCCGTCCTTGGCCCGGTTCTTGATTTCGCCATGCCACACGCGGCCGCTGGTGATCGTCGTCCACAAATCGCGGATGAACTCTTTTGAATGGTGGCCCGAGTTGATGAGGCGATGGTCCCGACCGAGCAGCTCCTCGCGCGGGTATTGAGAAATCGCGCAGAACTTGTCGTTCACCGAAGTGATCCGCCCTTCCGCGTCGGTGATCGCCACGATGGCGTGCTCGTCGAGCGCAGCTTTCAGGTCGCCGTTTTCTTTGAGCGACGTCGTCAGCTTCTCCTCGCTGAGTTTCAGGATCGCATTCGACTGTTGCAGTTGCCGGTTGGCCTCTCGCTGAACTTCGTGGACGCGCTCGGATTCAAGATGCACCACGTCGCGCAATCGCTGCCGCAGTTCCCGTTGAATCGTGAACGCCAGTGCGAGAACAAGTAGCACCGCGAGCCCGCTGGCGGCGATGATCACGACAAACAGTCTGCGCAGATCGGATTGGAAACGGGCCGCGCGCTGCACGAGCGCCTCCTCCTCGATTTGGGTATAGCCCTTAATCTCGGCCCGAATTGAATCCATCAACCGTTTGCCCTGACCTTCGCCGGTCATGGCAAGGACGGCTGACGTGTCATTCCGCCGGCGCAGCGCAATGACGCTGGCCAAGTCCGCCAGTTTGGCGTCGATCAATGGCGCCAACGCGTCGAGGTGTTGCTGGGCGGCACTTATCCGGGTCAGTCGCCGCAATTCTCGCAGTTGACCGACAATGCCGTCGCGCACGATCGAATAGGGTTCGAGAAAAGCCTCGTCACCCGTCAGGGCAAAACCACGGTGCCCGGTCTCGGCGCCTTTCAACGCAGACAGCAAATCGTCCGCGTGATTGAGCAAGATAAAGGTGTCTTTCCGCGCTTCGGCCGCTTCCTCGATTTGCCCGAATGCCCAAAATGATAGGACTATGCCCGACGCCAACAGGAGGAGTGCGCCGGCGAGCGATGCGGTGACTTTAGGATTGGATTTCAAGGGGAATGCCCGGCAGGGTAGCGAGCGCGCGATCCACCGCCGGATATCGCAGCGTCAACGTGATGGTGGGGCAGGTAAATTTCGCAAAGGCGTCGCCGGCCATCAGGATTTTTTCGGTCGTCACGAATGCGCCGGTTGCGGCTGCGGAAAGGCCTGGTGTTCCATGAGCCGTAAAATCTCGCAGGTGACCATGCGCTGAGAATGGTTTCAGCCCGACTTTCTGCCGGTGAGTTTGGAATCGGCTGTGGGCCCCCCCGGCGGCAGCATCGTCAGGGACAATTTTAATTTTTTCATTACTCCGGCGAGAGATTTGGATTCCACCGGTTTGATGAGATGACCGCCAACACCGAGCTGGATACACATCACGATCGCCGGGGCGCTCTTGGTGAAACTGAGAGTGACCACGGGGATTTCCCATGTCCGCTGATCTCGCTTGATCTGACGGAGGAATTCGATGCCCGACATGTTCGGTAGGCCCAAATCCAGGAGAATCAACAGCGGGTGGGTCGCGCCGCGTTTCGCGCTGGCGCCGGTGCCAAACAGATAGTCCAGGGCCTTTTCAGCCGTGGGAATGACTATCAGCGGGTTGGCAACTTTCGCCCGGGCCAACGCCCGCGATGCCAGCTCCGCGTCGGTCGCACTGTCTTCGACCATGAGGATTTCTTTCGACGGCTTCATGTTTTTCGAGCGGAAGCCGAAGCCTGCGACCCCAATGAGGCGACGGTATCATCGCGCGAATAATCTCTGGAAATTCCCATCAATCAAAGTGCCTGAAGTGGCCCCACCATGCCTATGGGGTGAAGGCCCACCACGGTTGTGATTGACCTACGAAATTCCAGCGGGTCCGCCCGTATGGCCTGCCACGAAGTTCGCGCCGAGCCTATCAACCGAACTGATGATCTCGTGGCCGGGAACTATCGGTGCACACGGATCAGTTCGTCCGCCGTTGGGAACATCCAGAAGGGCCGAAAAATTTGTGCGGAGAAAACGCGTATGCCTATGTCCGAATCGCTACCGGTTTCTTCCGAGAAAATGGAGGAAGGCCGGTTCGGTTCCAAGTCTTGCCGCCATATTAAAAAAGCCCGCTTTCCGTGCGGAAAACGGGCTTGCTCGCGGTCAAACGGGTCAGGCGCTCCAGTTGATGACTTTCTTGGCCCATGCGCTCTTGCGGGTCCAGGGGCCGCTAATGTCATTCATTTCGATACCGATGCGCTTGGCGTCGCCGGAGGGTTGCATCTCGATGAAGTAAACGGCCTCCACGCTGCTGGTGCCGTCCTTCAGCTCGCCGTAGTAAATCGTCATGAGGAAATGCGCGGTTTCCTTGAGGTGTTTGGCGAGGCTCTGCGTGAGGTCGTTTTCGAAGGTGCCGGCGGCTTCGGACCAGATGGCGGAGATGATGACCTTACCCGCGGGAGCCTTGGTAACCGTCATATGATTCTTTTTGGCGTAGGCCTTGAAAGCGGGCAGCTTTTTGACGGCGACCGGGGAGCTCTGCATGACAATCGTGGTGTGGGACATAAAGGGAGTGGATGATTTTTAAGCGAAGGTGAGCGCACAGGCTGATGAATTTCCGGGCCAATACCAGCCCGGGCTCGGGTGGCGGCTGGGAGGGGACTATAGGCGGGTGGGTCGCAAATGAATCTGCTCCTACGACGCGTGCCGGGGCGCATCACTTCATGATGCTGTAGAGATTCGCGTTGTCGTCGGTCCAGAGGGCGGCGGGGCGGGCGTCTTTTTTCGGGGCGATCGTGACGGCGGCGATCTCGGGGCGGGCGAGCAGGGCGCGGTCGTTGGTGACGAGCATCCAGGTGGTGGAGTAAACCCACCAGTCTTCCTCCGTGTCGTCGGAGATGCAGGCAGTGGCCAGGCCGAAGTGTTGGGCGAGACGTTCGACGACGGGCTGGAGGTCGAGGTAGCGGTTGGAAATATGGATGGCGATGACGCCACCGGGCGTGAGGTGCTTCAGGTAGGTCGCGAACGCTTCCTGCGTGAGGAGGTGGACGGGGATGGCGTCGCTGCTGAAGGCGTCGAGGGCGAGGACGTCGAAGGCTTGCGGATGGCCGGCGGCGAGTTCGCGTTCCATTTCAAGGCGGGCGTCGCCCATGACGACGTCGACTTGGGCGGGGCATTTCGCGAGATAACTGAAGGAGGTGCGCGCGAGGCGTTCGACGGCGGGGTTGATCTCGTAGAGGCGGAGCGAGTCGCCGGCTTTGCCGTAGGCGGCGAGCGAGCCGGTGCCGAGGCCGACGACGCCGAAGCGTTTTTTTCCCAGATCGGTGAAGTGATTCAACGCGAGGCCGACGCCGCTGGTGGTGCCGTAGTAGGATGTGGGCATGAAGGCGCGCTCGGGTGCGACAAATTGCAGGCCGTGGGTGGTGGCGCCGTGCATGAGGAGGTGGTAGTTTTCCGTCGGATCGAGGGGCGAGTAGTTGAGGACCTTGAGCGTGCCGTAGAAATTGCGGAAGGCGCGGAGCACGGCGACGGGCTCGACGGCGGTCATCTGGCGAACGAAGGTGTAGCCGAGTCCGACGACGAGGCAGGCGACGGGCAGCCCGAGGGTGTGTCGCCAGCCGGCGACCGATACCCCGCGACGAAAATCAAAGACACAGGCGAGGACGGCGAGGACGGAGAAACACAGCGTGACGGCATGGATGCGGTAGAACTTCAGCAATTCGGCAAGGAGTCCGTCACTGCCGTCGAACGTGGACGAGAGCGCCGGGACCACGAAGGTGGCGGACAACGCGCCGACGACCGCGCCGAGGGCGAGGGCGCGGCTGCGGTGGCGAAAACACAGTGCAACAAAGGCGATGCCGAGGGCGATGAAGCCGAGTTCGAGTTCGAGGTATTCGTTAAAGACGGCGGGTGCGACGACCGCGACGAGGAGACCGCCGAGCGCACCGCCAGCGGAGATGAAGAGGAAATAGGAGGTGAGCTGCGGGGGTGGCGGCTTGAGCTGGTAGAGTTCGCCATGGCAGATCATGCACGCGACGAAGAGCGTGCCGGAGTAGCCGGCGATCTGGAGTTTCATCGGCGCATCGGAGCCCGCCTCGAGCAGCGCGCAGACGCAGGCGATGCCGATGGCGAGGAGCGCGGCGAAACTGCCCCGGTGATACCAGCGGGCATGATCGAAGCAGATGACGAAGGTGAGCAGGTAGAGCGCGAGGGGCAGGACCCAGAGGAAAGGAATGACGGCGACCTCCTGGCAGAGCTTGTTGGTGGTCGCGAGGAGCAGGACCGAGGCGATGGCGGGCAGGGCGATCCAGAGAAGTTGGTCGCGCCGGAGCGGCGGGGCTGAGGCGCTGAGAGCGGAGAGCGGAGAGCTGAGAGTCGGACCGGAGTCGGAGCTGGCGCCGGGCGCGGCCGTGTGGCGCCAGACTTGACGGGCGGACCACGCGGCGAGAAGCACGAAGCCACCGAGGCCGACGGACCACATCACGGCTTGTTCTTGACGGGAAAATTTTACCTCAAAAAAAATCGGGTAACTGAGAAGTGCGAGGAGCGAGCCGATGTTGGACAGCGCGTAGAGCCGGTAAGGCGAGACGCCGGGGCGGGTGACGCTGAACCACTGCTGCATGAGCGGGCCGGTGGCGGAGAGGACGAAGTAGGGGAGGCCGATGGTCGCGGTGAGCAGGAGCAGGATGTGGAGCGTGGGTTCGCCGCTCAGACGGGATTTCCAGCTTTCGGCGGGCGTGATGGGCAGGAAGGCGAGAGCGAGCAGGAGCAGAGCGAGATGAAGCACGGTCTGGCCGCGGGGTTTCAGCAGCTTTGAGGAAAGGTGGGCGTAGGCATATCCGCCGAGCAAGAGAGTTTGAAAAAACAGGAGGCACGTCGTCCACACGCCGGGGCTGCCGCCGAACCAGGGTAGGATGTATTTGCCGATGAGCGGCTGGACTTGGAACAGAAGGAAAGCTCCGGTGAAAATGGAAAGCGCGAAGGGTAGCATGGAGAGATGGGGCGACGGGGAGGAGAGGCGGGGCTTAGTTGCGGCAGGGGCTCGCAGGGTGGTGGGCGAGAGCCAGAATGCCGACGAGTCACATGGCGAATTTTGGGCGTTTTTTCACGGGGAACACGGGGCAGGGGCCGGCGAGCTGCGGAGGGTGGGGCCGTCGATCCAACGCCCGCTGACCATGACGGTGCGCGGATCGGCGGGCAGGCCGCGTTCATTGCGCTGAATCTGGGCGGCGAGCGTTTCCACGGCGACGATGCCGTGCAGCTCGGGACGGAGGTCGAGACCGGCGCAGGGGCGGGTGCGCTCGTTCCAGTTGAGATTGAAGAAGCCAATATCTCGCGGAGCGGAAAGCCTCGCCTGCCTGAGCCAAAGCAGCGCGCGGTCCACATGCCCGACGGCGAGATCGGGCCGATTCGCACGGTGCCACGCCATGAAGTTGGGTTTGGTAATCGCTTCGACCTTGAGGACGGGCACGGCGCCGATGCCGCCCTGGTTTTCCTGAAACGAGCGGAAGGCGGCTGACCATTTGTGCACCAGGCGTTCGTCTTTGTGGTTCTCGATGAAGAGGCCGATTTTTTTATAACCGAGCAAGCGCAGCCGCTCCAGTGCGCCGACGAGTGTGAAATGGTGGTCGAGCGAGATGGTGTGGTTGGTGATGGTGGGCGAGTCGTAGTCGATCTGGAGGGAGGCGAACTGGTCCCACGGAAAGCCCGCGGTGGCGTCGTGGGAATTGGGCTGGAGGAAGATCACGCCCAACACGCCCCGCGCTCGGAGCACGCGCGCCAGGGTGACCGGCCCGGAGGCGGGATCGCCCAGGCTGAAGACGCCGAGACGGAAGCCCAATTCGTGGGCCCGCTGCTGGGCGGCCTTGATGATGCGCTGCTGCATCGGCTTGAGCTCGGGTTGTCGCGGCGAAGGGATGTGCACGATCGCGACGTTGCCAAAAAAATGCTGCGTCCGCGCGCCGCGCACCTGGCCCATGATGGTGCTGACGAGGTGATTTCGCCGGTAGCCGCGCTGCTGCGCCATCGCCAGCACGCGCTCACGCACAGCCGGGCTCACGTTGGGATGTCCGGATAGGGCGCGCGAGGTCGACGCCATGGAGATACCGCAGTCTTGCGCGAGGGAGCTAAGGGTGACTTTGGCCATGAATTGGAACGCTTCCAAAACTGGAGGGGCGACTTCCGGGGACAAGTTCATTTCGTGCGGATCACGGATCAACACCCCCATTCGTTCCCCCCTGTTAGTCTCTAGCAGCCTGTCGGACTTAGGCCGTTCAAGGCGTTTGCAGCTCGATATTTGATCTTTTTGAAAAATATTTTCGCGAATATCGCACGGTGGATGCCTTAAATTTCTAAGTCCGACAGCCTGCTAGGTAACAAACGCCCCATTTCTGTTCATTCATGGATTCATCACCCGTCAACCCCGTCATCTTCCACCGCTCCAACGCCGAACCGATCACCACAACCCCAACCACCATGAATACACCCAGCCATCCCCTGCACGGAACCAAGCGAGTCTTGGGCATCTGTTTTGCGGTCGTCTTTGCCTTCACTGCGACGACTGGCCGAAGCGCGAGCTCCGACGCCGATCTCCTTAAAAAATTGATGGAAGAAAATGCGGCGCTGCGCAGCGAGAACGCGGTGCTGCGCCAGCGTGCGCCCGCTCCCCAAACCACGACCACAACGACGAGCCAGGCCGCGCCCGTGCAGGGTCCGGCACCGGCCGTCAGCCGTGGCAACACCGCCCCGACCACGTCGTCGCTGGCAACGGACGATGGCGCGGTCGTGATGTCGGCCTTCGGCGTCACCAGTGACAAAGACTACGGCTACCTGAAGACGAACGCTGCCACGGCGACCCGTATCGGCATGGAAATCCAAAAGGTGCCGATGAACATCTCGGTTATCTCGCGCGAGTTCATCGACGATACGAACAGCCGCTCACTGATGGACCTCCTGCGCTACACGGCAGCGGCCTCGGGCGACACGCGCTACGCGATGCGTCGTCCCGGCAACGAAGCCACGCCCCAAGGCGGTTTCACGATGCGCGGTTTCCCGGTCAATACGCTCATGCGTAACGGCATTTTCCGCTACATCTCCTACAACATGGATAATGTGGAGCGCGTCGAAATCGTGAAGGGCCCGGCGGCGGTGTTCTTCGGCCAGGGTTATCCCGGCGGCGTCGTCAACTACGTCACCAAGCAGCCTTCGTTCTCGAAGATTCCCTCGACGTTCAAATACGCGATCAACGACAACAGCGGCCAGAAGTTCACGGCCGATATCAACGTTCCCCTCTCCAAGCGCGCAGCCTTCCGCGTCGTCGGCGCCTGGGAAGACACGCAGGGCGAGCGTCGCTTCGAGTTCCGCAAGAACGTGAATATCACCCCGAGCCTCACGCTGATCCCGTTCGACAGCGGCATGGTCACGGTGAACCTCGACGTCGAGTTCCTCCGCGAGAGCTTCAGCCAAAACGACTACGACTGGATCTACAGCGACTTCGCCGGCTGGCAGACCGCCGCCGTCGGCGGCGCCAAGGTCG
This sequence comes from Opitutaceae bacterium, assembly GCA_025355125.1. Classification (GTDB taxonomy): domain Bacteria; phylum Verrucomicrobiota; class Verrucomicrobiia; order Opitutales; family Opitutaceae; genus Tous-C4FEB. Next base: position 8,548 of record JANXLP010000296.1, read on the forward strand.
TCAACTCCGTCAACACGCCCAGCCTCGCCTACGCGACCTATATCAATAACAAGCGCATCGCCACCGGTAACCTCTCGATGCCCGCCTACACCAGCGTGCAGCGCGGCGCCTACTACACCGGTCGCGATGGCAAATCGGTTCACGACGAAGCCTTCAACTACACCGCGCGTGGCGCGCGTTCGACCAACTCGGTCGATGCCTTCACCGCGACGGTGGATTTCGCGCCGGTCTCGTGGTTGGACGGCCGTTATGTTTTCCAGCATGACAACAGCCGCTTCGACTCCATCGAAGGCGTGATGACGCCCTACGCCGATGGCATTCACTGGAACGTCCCCGCCAGCACCGGCGGCACTTCCGGTTACTACCGCCTCACCGATACGCAGCAGCTGGATTTGATTTTCAAATTCAACACGGGCGGCATCAAGCACAAGGTCCTCACCGGCTACAACCGTTCGACCTGGATGCAGAACTACCTGGCGGCGGACAACAAGATCTCGCCCTACTTCGGTCACGTCCCCGGCGCCACGAATCCCATCGCCAATCCCGGCTACGGCACGACCGGCGGCACGCAGGTCGCCGATAATCTCGTCGGTGAAGGTCGCGGCCACGACACCGGTGTTCCCACCGTCAACCAAGTCGTCCGCGACCGTAACGGTGCGATCAAGCTCGTGAAGGCGGTTTACAGCGACTTCGACCCCGGCGCGGAAATCTATCCGACCGTCGATATCCTCTATCCCGTTGATCGCGTGTGGCTCGACGGCTACAAGCCCATCCTCGACGCCGCCTACCTCAACTATCAGGCCGCGCTCTTCGAAGATCGCCTCAACGTGATCGCCGGTTTCCGCCGTCAATGGCGCGAGGAGAAGGGCCAGTATCTGTCCTCCAACTATCCGTGGTATGTCGTGCCGGTGAACGCCTACCTCGATCCCGCGACCTATCCTGAAGACGTCTGGGGCTACAGCGGCAATTACGTTAAGACCAATGTCTATAAGCGCCACGGCGATGCGTGGATGGGCGGCGCGTCGTTTGCCGTCACGAAGGAGATCAGCGTCTATGCGTCGATCTCGAAGACGTTCCAATTCAACCTAGGCAACGTTGGCGGCGTGTTCACGGGTAACGAAATCCCGGTGGTGCAGAGCGCGCTCAACCAGAACGGCGGCTCGTTCCAATACCTCGGCCAGACTATCACCTCGGTGAATCAATTCGTCGCGATCCAGAAAGGCCGCGGCGCCTATGACAACATCAAGGACGAGTCTGGTATGAACTACGAGTTCGGCGCCAAGATGTCCTCTAAGGACAACAAGATCGTCGGCACCGTTTCGGTCTTTCGCGGCGAGCGCAAGAACCAGCGCCTCGATGACTCGGCCAAGCAGTCCAACCTCGAAGAACCGATTAACTTCAACACGACGCTCTTCGCGCCCGGCACGGCTGGTTACAACACCCGCGTTTACCGCTGGCGCACGACCGACCTGAAGAACCGTATCGAAGGCAGCGAAGCCGAAGTCATCTTGACGCCGATTCCGAACTTCCAGGCCGTCGTCAACGGCTCGTGGTTGTGGACGGCCAAGACGATCTACGACAAGACCCGCGCGGCGCCAGGCTCCGCCGCGTATAACGCTTCCAGCGCCGCAGCCAAGGTGGCCTCGAATATCTACTACAACGCCCGCATCGAGAACGTGCCTGAGTATCGCTTCAACGCCTTCGGCAAATACACGTTCCGCGACAGCATGGTGCGCGGCCTCTCGGTCGGTGGCGGCGCTCGCTACTCCTCCAAGACGGTCATCAGCCGCACGGTGGATTGGAATCCGCTCGCGGGTGGTTACCAGGCCGGTGACTACGTCGTGTTCGACGCGACGCTCGGCTATCCATGGAAGATCTTCGGTTATAACCTGACCTCCTCGTTCGGTCTCTATAACGTGACCGACAAGCACTACTCCGAGGGTTCGTTCGCGCTGTCGCCCGCGCGGAACTGGCTGTTCTCGAACAGCGTCTCGTTCTAACGCGCTGACGGTTTAATTAGGAAAAAAGGCGGAGGCCGTGGGGCCTCCGCCTTTTTCGCGTCGGGATGGGGCGATACGAGTCGCGCCAGTGCTGCGG
>JANXLP010000337.1 GCA_025355125.1 Opitutaceae bacterium
ACAATATCCGGGGCGTGGTCGCCGACTCGGGTAGTCTGTTTGTTCTCTGCGATGACGGTATCAACCGGCCCTTCGTCCTCAAATACAGCCTTCCGACTGCGGGCAATGCGGCGCCGGTGAGCAAGACGTTCCTCGCGCCCAAGACCGGCGCGGCGTTCGGCACCTACACCTACGCGACGGCCCTCGCAGTAGATGGCACGAACCTCTACGCGCTCGACGCCGGCACGGGCGGCGGCAGTTCGGGTGCCGTGAATGTCTATCCGCTGGCGAACCTCACGACCAACTCCAACGCCAGCCCGCTGGCGGCCACCCGCACGATCGACGGCGCCAACAACGCGACCACGTTGCTCAACCGGCCCAACGGCATCGCCGTGGACGCGAGCTTCATCTACCTCGCAAATAACTCGGGCAACAATCTGTTGGCCTTCGCCCTCGGCGCCGACGGCAACGTGGCGCCCAGCAAAACCATAACCGGCCTGAGTTCTCCGGTGGGCGTGGCCGTGGATGCGACGACGATCTACGTGCTGAACAGCGGCAACTCCACCGTCACGACCTATCCGGTGGGCACGGCCGGCGGGGCGGTGGCGGCGGCGACCACGATCGGTTCCGGCGTTTTCGACCTCAATATTTTCTACGTGTCGGTGGACTCCAGCAATATTTACGTGGGCAATTCGCCTTCGGTGTTCGTCTTCCCGAAGACCGCGAACGGCGCCAACGTCACCCCCGCCACGACCATCGCCGGCGCGAACGCCATCGGAGGCATCAACAGCTTCTTCGTGTTGTCCGCGCCCGGCACTGCGGCGCCCACCGTCACCGCGGGCGGCGGTTCGACCGCCTACACGGCCGGCGGCGGGGCCGTGACCGTCGATAGTGCGGTGGCCCTCACCGCCGTGCCCAGCACGCTCGCGACCGCCACGGTTCAGATCACGACCGGGCTCCAGAGCGCGCAGGATGTGCTGGCGTTTACCAACGCCAACGCGACGACCTTCGGCAACATCGCCGGCATCTACAACGTGACGCTGGCGACTCTCCGCCTCGTGTCGGAAGGCGCCACGGCGACGGTGGCCCAGTGGCAGGCGGCGCTGCGCGCGGTCACTTACAACAACACGTCGGGCTCGCCCACCGCCGGCAATCGCACCGTGACCACCAAGGTCTTCGACGGCGCGCAGACCAGCGCCACCGCCACGAAGACGGTGACGGTCGCCCTGGCGCCGACCGTCGCGAGCGCCACCGTGCCCGCGAACGGCACCTACAAGATCGGGCAAAACCTCGATTTCACGGTCACGTATTCCACCATCGTCAACGTCGTCACGAGCGGCGGCACGCCCTTGATCGCGGTCACCCTCGATACCGGCGGCACGGTGAACGCGGCCTACGTTTCCGGCACCGGATCGACGACGCTGACGTTTCGCTACACCGTCGCGGCGGGTAATTTCGACGCTACCGGCATCGCGGTCGCCTCTACGATCACGCTCAACGGCGGCACGATCAGGGACGGCGCGCTCAATAACGCGCCCGCGACGGGCCTCGGCTTCGCCGGCACGACCGGCGTGCTCGCGGACGGCGTGGCCCCGGCCGTCTCGTCGGTCGCGCGCGTCGGCACCACGCCCACGAACGCGGCGAGTGTCGGCTACACGGTCACGTTTTCCGAAAACGTCACGGGCGTCGATGCGACCGATTTCACGCTCACGACCACGGGCACCGCGGTCGGCACGGTCGCGAGTGTGACCGGTTCAAACGCCACCTACACCGTCACGGTCAACACCGTCTCCGGCGTCGGCGCCCTGCGGCTCGATCTGAACGGCAGCGGCACGGGCATCGCGGACACGTCGACCAACGCGATCTCCGGTGGTTTTACCGGTGGCCAGACCTACACGATCGACACCGCCCCGCCGACCGTCGCTTCCGTGGGCGTGCCGAGCAACGGCACCTACACCGTGGGCCAGGCGCTCAGCTTCACGGTTAATTTTTCGTAAAACGTGATCGTCACAGGCACGCCACGCATCGCGTTGACGCTCGGGGCGACGACCGTGCAGGCGAACTACGCCTCCGGCACCGGCTCGTCGGCGCTGGTGTTCACCTACACTGTGCAAGCGGGCGATCTCGACGCGGACGGCATCGCCGTTGGTGCCCTGACTCTGAACAGCGGCACGATCCAGGACGCGGTCGGCAACAACGCCACGCTCACGCTCAACAGCGTCGGCGCGACCACCGCCGTGCTCGTCAACGGCATGGCGCCCAGCATCGCTTCGTTGAGCGCGCCGGCGAACGCCACCTACACCACCGGGCAGGCCCTCAACTTCACCGTCACGTTCGGCGCCGCGGTAAACGTGACCGGCACCCCGTCTTTCGCCGTCACCGTCGGCTCGGCCGCACGCACCGCGACCTACGTGTCCGGCACCGGCACCACCGCGCTCACGTTCCGCTACACGATCGTCGAGGGTGACAACGCCGCCGGCGGCATCGCCGTCGCGTCACCGATCACACTTAACGGCGGCGCGATCGTCGGCTCGAGCAACAGCCTCGCCGCCGCGCTCACGTTTACGCCCCCCACGACGACCTCGATCCTCGTGAGCACGGCGCCGGTGCTGACCGCGAGCGGCGGCCCCACTGCGTTCACGTCGGGCGATAACGTCGCCTCGACCCCCGTGGCGGTGGACGGCGCCCTCACCGTCACGGACGCCTCCTCCACCACGCTGGCCTCGGCCACCATCGCGATCACCATCGGCCTCCAAACCGCCGAAGACGTGCTTGGTTTCCTGAACTTCAACACGACGACCTACGGGAATATTTCCGGCAACTACACGGCGGCGACCGGCGTGCTCACGCTCACTTCCGCAGGCGCGACCGCCACGCTCGCGCAGTGGCAGGCGGCGCTCCGGACCGTCATTTACTCCAATTCCGCGATCACGCCCAACACGGCCAACCGCACCGTCAGCTGGGTCGTGAACGACGGCGTGCAGAACGGCAACACCGTCACGAAGACCGTTACCGTAACCGCCGTGAACCAGACGCCGGTCGTCACTGCGGGCGGCGGCGCCAGCGGCTTCGTTTCCGCCTCCGGCGTGATCGCCGTGGACGGCGCCATGGCCGTGTCTGACCGGAACAACGCCACGCTGGCCTCCGCCACCGTGGCGATCACGGGTAATTTTCAGACGGCCGAGGATAATCTCGCGTTTTCAAATTCCAGCGCGGCGACCTTTGGCAATATCGCCGCGGGCTACAACGCGACGACCGGCGTGCTCACGCTCACCTCCGCGGGCGCGACCGCCACGCTCGTCCAGTGGCAGGCCGCGCTGCGCGCCGTCACCTACAACAACACCGCCGGCTCGCCCAACACCGCCAACCGAACGGTCAGCTTCGTCGTCAACGACGGGACGACGCCCAGCGCCGCCGCGACGAAAACGGTGACCGTCACCCGGCTCGCTGAGATTGCCAGCGTCACGGCACCAGCCAACGGCACCTACGCGGCCGGCCAGAGTCTTACTTTTACGATCACCTACAATCAGACCGTGCTCATGTCCGGCGTCCCCTCTATCGCGGTCACGGTCGGCACGGCCGCGCGCGCGGCGACCTACGTTTCCGGCCACGGAACGGCGACGCTCACATTCCGCTACACGGTCGCGCTGGGCGACAACGCCAACGGGGGCATCTCGATCACTTCGCCGATCGCGCTCAACGGCGGCGCGATTACCGGATCCGCCAGCGTCGCCGCAATGCTGAACTTCACACCGCCCACGACCACATCCGTCCTCGTGAGCACGGCTCCGGTGTTGACCGCAGGCGGCGGGAACACGGCGTTCACCGCCGGTGACAACGTCGGCTCGACGCCCGTGGCCGTGGACGGCGCTATCGCCGTCACAGATCCGTCGTCCGCGACGCTCGCCTCCGCCACGGTCTCGATCACCGGCGGCCTCCAAATCGCCGAGGATCAACTCGGATTTCTCAACTTCAACGCGACGACCTACGGCAATATCACCGGCAACTACACGGCTGCGACCGGCGTGCTCACGCTCTCTTCCGCAGGCGCGACCGCCACGCTCGCGCAGTGGCAGGCGGCTTTACGCGCGATGGTTTACTACAGTTCCGCCATCATGCCCAACACTGCGAACCGCACGTTGAGCCTGGTCGTGAACGACGGCGTGCAGAACAGCAACACCGTCACCAAGACCGTCACCGTGGCCGCCGTGAACCAGACGCCCCTCGTCACGGCGAGCAGCGGTTCGACCATGTTTTTCGTGGGCGGCAGCGTGAGCCCGGTGGACAGCGGCTTGACGGTGTCCGACCGCAATCACGCAACCCTCGCCAGCGCGCAAATCACGATCTCGAATTTCCAATCCGGCGCGGAGGCCGTGCTGTTTACCAATGTGCCGGCGACGATGGGCAACATCGCCGGCAGCTACGTCACCACCGGCGGCGTCACGGCCTTGGTCCTTACTTCCGCCGGCTCGACGGCGACCTTGGCGCAGTGGCAGGCGGCGCTTCGATCAATCACTTATTTCGCCAACGGCGCCGCCACCACCGGTGACCGCACGATCACGTTTGTGGTCAACGACGGCACGACCAACAGCGCGGCCGGGACCAAGACCGTGACCGTCAGCCCGCTTGCCACGATCATCGGCGTCACCGCTCCGGCCGGCGGCACCTACAAGGCGGGAGACGCGCTGAACTTCACCGTCACTTTCGGCTCGGCCGTGACCGTGACGGGCACGCCGTCCTTTGTTGTCACCGTCGGCTCGACTGCGCGCACCGCGACCTACGTTTCCGGCACCGGCACGACCGCGCTCGTCTTCCGCTATACCGTAACCCTGGGCGACAACGCCGCCGGCGGGATCGCGGTCGCTTCGCCCATCACGCTCGCCGGCGGCACGATCGCCGGCGCGGGCAGCGTGGCCGCAGTGCTGACCTTCACGCCGCCGACCACCACGACGATCCTCGTGAGCACGGTTCCAATCCTGGCGGCGGGTGCAGGTTCCACCGCCTTCACCGCCGGCGACAACGTCAACTCGACCCCCATCGCCGTCGATGGCGCGCTCACGGTCACGGACCCCTCGTCGGCGACGCTGGCCTCCGCCACGGTCGCGATCACCGCCGGCCTCCAGAGCGCCGAGGATCAGCTCGGTTTCCTCAACCTGAATTCGACCACCTTCGGCAACATCGCCGTCTCCGGCAGCTACAGCACGATCAACGGCGTGCTGACGCTCACCTCGGCGGGCGCGACCGCCACCCTCGCACAGTGGCAGGCGGCGCTGCGCGCGGTCGTTTACTACAATTCCGCCATCACGCCCAACATCGCGAACCGCACCGTCAGCTTCACCGTCAGCGACAGCGTGCCGCAGACCAGCAACACCATCACGAAAACCGTGACCGTGACCGCCGTGAACCAGTCACCGGTCGTCACTGCGGGCAGCGGCGCCAGCGGCTTCATCGCTACTTTGGGCGCTATCGTGATCGACCGTGGGGTGACGCTGTCTGACCGGAACCACGCCACGCTCGCTTCCGGGACCGTTTCGATCACGGGCAATTTCCGCAGTGGCGAAGATGTGCTCGCGTTCACGAACTCCAACGCGACGACCTTCGGCAACATCGCCGCAAGTTACAACGCGGCCACCGGCCTTCTCACTCTCACGTCCTCCGGTGCGACCGCCACCGTCGGCCAATGGGAGTCCGCCCTGCGCGCGACCACTTACAACAACACCGGCACCTCGCCCAACACGACTGATCGCACAATCAGCTTGGTCGTTAATGACAGCACGACGGCCAGCGCGGCAGCCATCAAGACCGTGACCGTCATCAGCTCCTACGCCACGACGACCACGCTGGCCGCCGCGTCGGCCACCTTTGGCGCCGCCAGTCAGACGTTGGCGTTGTCGGCTGCGGTGACCAGCAGCGGCGGCACGCTGAACGCAGGGACGGTTTCGTTCACGATCAGGAACGGCAGCACGGTGGTCGGTTCAGCCGTCACCTCGGGCACGGTCGCCAATGGAACCGCCTCCGCCAGCTACACGCTTCCGGCGGGCACCGCGGCGGGCACCTACACGATTCAAGCCGCCTACAGCGGGGCACCACTGTTCGACGCGAGCGCGGGGACTGCGGCGCTGACCATCAGCACGGCCTCGACGACGATCGCGGCGTCTGCCCCTTCGGTCACGTTTGGTTCTGCGGCTCAGACCGTGACCTTGACGGCCAACGTCACCAGTAGTGGCAGCACGGTGAACGGCGGGACCGTCACCTTCACGCTCAAGAATTCGAGCGGGACTACGATCGGCACCGCCGTGACCTCGGGCACGGTCGCCAATGGCTCTGCCACCGCCAGCTACGCCCTCCCGGCGGGCACTGCGAGTGGCTCCTATGCGATTCAAGCCACCTACAACGCAGTCGGATCATTTACGACGAGCAGTAGCAGCGGCACTTCACTGACAATCGGCGTGGCCTCGACCACGACCACAGTTTCGGGCGTTTTCACCACGAGAACCAAAGTGTCCACATTTCTTCCTTACCGTCAGGGAGAAGTGGGGCCTTTTATCCTGACGAGCGATGCGGCCGGGAATGTCTATATGATATTTTATAATACTGGCGACATCGGCAAAGTTACCCCCGACGGCGTCGTGTCCATGCCTATTCAGGGGGTAACGCGGGGAATGGGAACTGGTATGGCGTGCGACGCTTCGGGCAACGTCTATGTCGTGGATTATAACTCACAGCTTTTGAAGAAGATTACTCCAAGTGGCACCGTATCCACGTTTATCACTTCAGCTTTGAATCTCCCCAGGAGTATTGCGATCGACGGCTTCGGCAACCTTTACCTCGCAAGCTACGGCTCCGGCACCATCAACAAGATCACTCTATCAAATGGCGCGATGTCGCCTTTTGTTTCTCTAGGGTTGGATAGGTATGCTAACGTGTCTATGGCGTGCGACCCGGCGGGTAACTTGTATGTCGCAGACGACAATTCGCTCACTGTCCGAAAGGTTACCCCGAGCGGCACGGTGTCCGCGTTTGCTACTATTAACGTGCAGGGACGCATCCAAAGCTTGGTGTGCGATAGTCGGGGTAATCTTTTCGTCCTAACCGGGAAAACAATCCTTAAGGTCACTCCCGGAGGCATCGTGTCCACGTTCCTTTACGACCAGGAATGGAGCATCACCATATCTATGGCGCGTGACGCCTCGAACAATCTCTATCTCGCAGATTTCGGATCGGGAAACTCCGCATACGGGTGGTCCGAAAAATTCGGCAACCCAGCCATTCTCAAAATCGCGACCGCAGGCGTCGTCTCCCTCTCCGCGACGGTTGCCAGCGCCGGGGGGACAGTGAACGTCGGGACGGTGACGTTTACACTCCTGAATGCGGATGGCGGCACGGTCGTGGGCACGCCGGTCACGTCGGGCACGGTCGCCGCCGGTGCCACGACCGTCAATTATCCGCTGCCGCCTGGCACGATTGCCACCGTCTACACCATCAAGGCTGTTTACAATCCGGGCTCCTCCTTCGTCACCAGCACCGGCAGCGGCATGCTGACTCCCACTTCGAATGAATACTTTCAGATCTTTTTCGGCGCCTTTAGCAACCCGGGTGCCGCCCCGCGCCCCGGAACGCCCAATCGCGATGCGGCGCAAGTCGCGAGCAACCTTGCGGCTGTTCTCAACCCAGGCGGCACGACCGGGAAACTCGTCGGCTACATCGCCAGCATTAACGCTGGTTTCTCGGTCGATATCGCGATCAACGACGACAATACCTTCACCGGCCAGACCAGGGTGCTGACCTCCAGCACGGGCAGGGGCCAGACGCTCACCTTCAGCGGCAAAACGGTCAAAGGCGTGATGACCGGCACGGTAGTGGAACTGGGCTTGTCGTTCACCGCCACGATCGATCCGGAAGCCGGCTCGTCTGCGGGGAGCGCCGGGCTTTATCAAGCCACCTCGCTCACCGCCGGCGGCGGCACCACGTATTCGGTCATCGGCTCGCAAGGTCAGGTCTTCGTGCTCGCGCTCACACCGGGCGGAGTCAGCGCCGGCACCGGCACCGTAGCCAGCAACGGCGCCTACACGGTGGCCACCGACCAAGGCGGCAGCATCGCCGGCAGCGTGAACCCCACGACCGGCACGACCACCGCCACGATCACCGCGCCCGATGGCAGCAAGGTCAACGTCACCGGTGCGTCCGCCGCGACGCTCATCACCCGCCGGCTCGCCAACCTCTCGCTGCTGGGATCGACCGGCGGCGGGCAGACCATCACTTTGGGCTTCGTGGTGTCCGGACCCAAGACGATGCTCGCCCGCGCCATCGGCCCCAGCCTCAGCCAGTTTGGTGTGCCCGGCGTGCAAGCCGCGCCGACGCTGACGCTGTTCGACGGGACCGGCCGGACCGTTCTCAGCAACAGCGGCTGGGCCGGCGATGCCACCCTCTCTGCCGCTTTCAGCCGAGTGGGCGCCTTCACCCTTCCGCCTACGAGCCGCGACGCAGCCTTGGTCGCAACGCTCCCGCAATCCGGTTCCTACACCCTGCAAATGACGGGTGGCGCCACGGCCGGCCGGGCGCTGGCCGAACTCTACGATCTCGATCCGCTCGGATCGCCCGTCAACGGCACCCTGATCAACCTGTCTTCGCTCGGGCCCGTGGCGGGCACCTCCACGGTGATGACGGCCGGCTTCATCATCGAGGGGAACACCCCGCGCGCCGTGCTCATCCGCGGCATCGGGCCGAGCCTCGCGCAATTCGACGTGGCCGGCGCGCTGGCGGCGCCCCTGCTCAAACTCTATGACGGAGCGCAAACCGTGATTGCACAGAATCAGGCGTGGGGGACGCCCGTCACCGTCATCGGGGGGCAGACCCCGGCGACCGCGAGCGCGATCACCGCCGCCGCAGCCGCTGCTGGTGCGTTCCCCCTCGCCACGGGCAGCAACGATTCGAGCGTGGTCATCACCCTGGCGCCCGGCGCCTACTCCGTGCATGTCTCCGGCGTGAACAGTGCCGCCGGCACCGCCCTGATCGAGATCTACGAGCTGAGATGATGGCCCGTGAATCGCGCCGACAGCCCGACCGGGGGCTGCCGGCGGCGCGCCGGGACGTTCTGTGGCCCGCATGCATCACACTTTTTCCGACTTTTTTTCGCCACGGGGTTCCGCCACAGAGTTCACAGAGCCCAAACACCCTGTCTTGCTCTGTGCATCTGTGTCATAGCTCCGTGTCCCTGTGGCCCATCTCTTGGCTTTTTCAGTGTGATCGATCCGGGCTAGCCCCCGCGTGAACGAAATCGGTCTAGATCGATGTTATGGGATATTGAAAAATGCCAAAGTCCCGTTGCGAGCATGCGGGCTGTCTGCGATTCCGCCGGGTCTTTCCAGTGAAGTAGAACTCAGCCGGCGCGTGGCGTCGGCTACGGCAATCGGCGTTGATACCCGACAGTGCTCACAGCACGCAGTCCGCGCCGGCAGTGGTCGCCACGCTTGCCGAACTCGATGTGCCGGAGTGGGCGAGTTTGGACGGACGCGAGACACTCTGCCTGTCTGGCTGTTCGGCGAAACGCACGTCGGCCGGGCGTATGGCGCGGGGAGCTCGTGGTTGAGCCGTAAAAATTGAGCGGAGAGCTGAGTGCTGAGAGCTGACTGCCCGATGTTTGGAGTGAGAGCGCGGGCGTGATCGCAGCTTGGACGCATGCACCGTTTGGTTTTTCGCAACAGCTCCGTCGTCGAGGTTCGACTGCATGGATGCGGCTGAGTGCTCCTTCGGAAAAGAGTCAGCCTGCGATGGCGGGTTTTGGCGGCTGCCTTGTCGTGTCCATGACAACCCCCTTTGTTTTTGAAGGTCATCGCCGGAGTTTAATGAAATCTCTCTCTCTCTCTCTCTCTCTCTCTCTCGAGCTTGGACGGAATTGACTGAAGGGAATTGGCAGAGACGCCCCTGTTGGGTGATTGCAATCGGGCTTCTCGTTTTATTCGTCCGGCGCCCGCATGCTTTTCTGCGCCCCGAATTTTGGGCGGAGGATTTCATCTTTCTTTTCGTCGCAGAAAAATTCGGCCTGGCCTCGTTTATCATGCCGCAAGCCGGGTATCTGCACCTGATCCCGCGCCTGATCGCGTGGATGGCGAGCAACCTCGACCCATTGCTCCAACCGGGAATTTTTCTCCTCGGCTGGCTCATCGTCGCGTTCGCCGTCGTGTTTAGTTGTCTGTCTAGCCGTCACGATTTGCCGCTCAAACCGCTACTGGCGGCAGCGGTGCTGATCGTGCCGCACACGGGCGAGGTTTTTTTCACTCCGACCAACGCACAGTGGGTCGCCGCTCTTGGCCTTCTGCTCACGATTTTGAAAAAAGACCCATTGAGCACTTTCGATTGGGTTACGGATCTCACTTTCCTCTTCTTTGCCGGTCTCTCGGGCCCGTTTATCATTTTCAGTCTTCCGCTTTTTCTGGTTCGCGCCTGGCAGCGACGCACGAGCAGATCGTTTGTCTTTCTTGGATTGGCGCTGTTGCTCGCGGGAATCCAAGGATGGTTCGTGGCGCATGCTGGTCCTGACCACGAATTCTCCGGTCCCTTCAGCCTCTTCAATCTCTTCGCAACAGTCTCCTATCGGTTGCCCACTAATCTTTTTTTCGGAGCGTGGATTACGGGATCGACCTCTCAGGCCGTCGTCATCGCGATCGCAGCCGGGCTGACAGCGTTCCTGAGTTTCGCCATCTACAAAGGGGGACGATTTCGGGAGGAGAATCTCAAGTTGTTCTGCTTTATCGTGCTGCTGCTCGCTGCGACGACTGTTCGTAAGCGCTTCGATCTCTGGGGCTGGGGCGACGTTGAAAACGATGACCGATATTTCTTTGTCCCGAAAGTCCTGCTGCTTGGGCTGACGATAGTTGCCTTCGCGGCCCAAACCCGCAGCGGGATACGGCTCGCCCTCCTGGCGTTGCTCGCTTGTAGCACCCTTTCTAATTTTCCCCGTTTATGTTTCCGACCGCTGCCCGATACGGGTTGGTATGCGCTTTGCCCCGAAATTCGTGCCGGGCACGAGGTCGAAGTGACGATCAACCTGGGCTGGAAATATAAATATCGTCGTGACTCCAAATAAGCCCGTTCGTGCGAAGTTTTCAGACTCTTCGTGCGCGTGTCCAAAGGCCGTCAGCGCGGCGGGCATTGCGGCGAGGGGGATGCTGGGATTTCCCTCGGGGAGCGGGCTTGGGCTCTGAGGGGCGGGCTGAAGCCGCGCCCTACTTTTTTGCGCCGGAGAGAACGCTACGCTTTGGGCTGCGGGGCGAACGGTTGGTTGGTGTCGCCCCGTTCGTAGTCCACGAGCACGGAGAAGCGGAAGGTGGTGCCTTCGCCGAGTTTGCTTTCGACGGAGATGGTGCCGCCCATGAGTTCGCAGAGGCGTTTCGAAATGATCAGCCCGAGACCGGTGCCGCCGCGACGGCGGTGGAGGGAGGAGTCCACTTGGTTGAACGGCTTGAAGAGGTCGCCGATTTTTTCCTGGGCGATGCCGATGCCGGTGTCGGTGACGGCGAAGAAAAGGCGCAGGGCGTAGCGGCTGCCACCCGAGACGAGCGGTTCGCCGCGGGCGCAACTCACCTTGAGGCTGACCCGGCCGCGGTCGGTAAACTTGAGGGAGTTGCCGATGAGGTTAGTGAGGATCTGGCGGAGGCGGGCTTCGTCGCCGTTAATGATGGTGGGCACGCCGGGCTCGATTTTGAAATCGAGGAAGAGCGCGGCGTCGCGGGCCTTGGGGGCGAAGAAGGTGCAGACTTCCGCGACGCAGCGGTGGAGTGCGTAGGGGTTATTTTCGATCTCGGTTTTGCCGGCCTCAATTTTCGAGAGGTCGAGGATGTCGGCGATGAGTTTCTCAAGGGCGTGGCCGCCGGTCTGGATCATCGCGACGTATTCGCGCTGTTCGGAGTTCAGCGGGGAATCGCCGAGCATTTTGGCGAAGCCGATGACGCCGTTGATGGGCGTGCGGAGCTCGTGGCTGACGATGGCGAGGAACTCGCTCTTGGCGCGGTCGGCGGATTCGGCGGATTCCTTGGCGTGGACGAGGGCGGCCTCGGCTTCCTTGCGCTGCGTGATGTCGTGGCCGACGGCCTGGTATTCGATGAGGCCGGTGGCGTCTTTGATGGGGCGTTGAATCCAGAGGAGCCAGGTGCGTTGGCCGTCGGGAAGAACGAGTTCGCGTTCGAAGGTGTAGGGACCGTCGCCAATCGCGGCGCCGGGGCTGTAAAGGGGGAACGGCGTGCCGACGAATTCCTGGCGCTTGCGGCCGAAGGCGCGGGCGTAGGCGCCGTTGGCGAAAGTGATGCGGCCGTCGGGCCGGTAGCGGCAGATGAGATCAACCTGGTCTTCGACCATGTTGCGGTAGTTGGCCTCGACCTGCTGGAGCTTGCGGGCCATGCGCTCGATGTTGCGGGCGAGACCGATGACTTCGTCCTGGTTGGTGTCGTCTTCATCGTGGTCGGAGGCGGCGAGATTGGCGGGTTCGGCACCTGTCTGGCGCAGGGCTTTGATGCGCTCCATCATGGAGCGATCCCAGACGTAGCCGGTCAATAGAAGCAGGACGCAGCCGATGATGGAAAAGCCGAGGACGTAGTAAACGGAGCCGAGTTTCTCGCGGAGATCTTCCTGGCTGGCCAATGCGACGAGCGAGGTCGCGAGGCTGAGAGCCAGCGAGAAGATGAGGATCGTCTTGCGGTGCGTGGAGTTGAGCATCGGCGCGGGGGGAAGATCGTGGGGCCGCGCGGACAAGTCTAACTTATAAGCGGGGAAAATCCAGTTGGGAGCTGAGAGCTGAGAGTGGAGAGCCCGATCCTCGGAGCGTGGTTGCGGGATCGGGGGTGGGCGCGGCGGGTTCACCGTTTGGTTTTGCGCTCTTCGCTCTGCGCTCGCCGCTCGATTGCATCGTTCCTGATAAGAGGGCGGCGGTGCGGCGGGGGCGCGGGGCGCGGCGTGGGTCGCAAACGAATTTGCTCCTACGTGTCGGGGCGCAGGGTGTGCAGCGCGGGGAGGCGGCGCAGGGCGGGCACGGTGCGGGCGACGGCGGCGGCGGCGGCAACCGTGCCGAGGCCGCCCCAGACGACGGCGGCGATGGGACCGAGGAGGGCGGCCATGAGGCCGACACGGAGGGCGCCGATCTCGTTGGAGGAGCCGATGAACATCTGGTTCACGGCGGTGACGCGGCCGCGGAGGTGGTCGGGGGTGAGGAGTTGCACGAGCGACTGGCGCACGACGACGCTGACATTGTCGAAGACGCCGGTGAAAAACAGGGCGATGAGCGAGAGCCAGAAATAGTGGGAGAACCCGAAGATGATGATCGCGAGGCCGAAGCCGGCGACGGTCCAAAGCAGGGCGAGGCCGGGGCGGGCGAGGGGCGCGCGGTGGGCGAGCCACATGGCCGTCGCGAAGGCGCTGATGGAGGGCGCGGCGCGGAGCCAGCCTAGCAGGCTGTCGGGCTTAAAGATTTTGGAATCCGGCGTCGGGTGAAAAATTGACGGCAAGAACAGGAGATTGGAGAAGGTTTTTTCGAGCGGAAGGG
>JANXLP010000376.1 GCA_025355125.1 Opitutaceae bacterium
CTTAGAGGGCGTCTAAAAAGGTAGGGTTGCCTGCGGCGGATCGAAAGTGGCACGGGCGTCCCGCCCGTGGGTTCGGAACATGGGCGGGACGCCCATGCCACGACGGACCAGATCGGAGACCTTTTTAGACGCCCTCTTAGAGATCGTCGTCCGACAGGCCCGCCTTCTTCTTTCGTTTGGCTTCGGCTTTAGCGAGGCTGGGCGGCGGGAGCGACTTGATTTGCTCCAGGCGATTGCCGAGGTGCCCGGCTTCCGCGGCCGGACGGCCGAGCGGGCCCTGGCCCCCCACGAGAAACATGCGGCGATACAGATGGGGCTCGGTGGAGCTACGCGAAGCGAGCAACATGACGGCGTCGGGGTGGGCGTTGCGCGCAATCGCGCTGGGCGTAAAACTGAGTTCCTTCGACGCGATGAGCGGAGCGCCCTTCGCCCAAGTCAGTCCGCCGTCAGTCGTCTCCCACCAGGAGATGTCGTTGGCGCCCTCGCGGGTCTGGCCCAAAATCATCCGCACGTGCAGCGGCGAATCGATGATGAAGTCGCCGTCGTCGACGCGCCCCTGGCCGGCACCGATCACAACCGGTTTTTGCCAAGCCTGCCCGTCCCAACGATAATAGTGGAGCTCGTGACCGACCGGAAACGCGAGGTGCGGCCGGCCGGCGGTGTCGACGTGGCAGGTGCCATGCGTGGACTTCACCGTGCCGGTGGCCTCGACGAGCGTGAGCTTGTCCGCCGCTTCCTTGGTCACGGGCAGCGTGAGTCGCTCGCCCTGCACGTTGGTCCAACCACCGGTGCGGGCGGCCATCTGCATGAAATAGACGTTCTGCCGGTGAGCGTTATGCTTGGGATCGGCGCAGGGGTGATAGACGTAGGATGCGGTGATGGTGTCGCCCTGGCCGACGTCGAACCACGCATACCACGAATCGTCGATGGTGCGGGACGCCGCACTGACCTTGTGTTTCAGGACCGAGACCGGGGCGGCAAAGGTGCGGCCGTCGTCCACGGATTTTTGGTAAACCCAATCGCTGCGGTGACCGCCGTGCCGGTAGAAAAGATACAGATCACCGTTGGCGAGTTTGACCCACTGGTTGTAGGTGCCGAAGGCCGGGATGTTGTCCACGACGCGCCACGCCGAGATGTCGCCCGGCTTCACTGATACGGCGTGCGTCATCTTGCCCTTCGTGCCCATGAAGAATGCGCCGAGGGGATTTTTTCCATTCTTCGGGTCGCCGCCGTGCGATCCAAACACGAGGTGAATGTAACCCTGTCGATCCACGACGAGCGCGGGCTTCCCGTGATTGTCGAGTTCGCCCGGGTCGATCTGGTCCGGCGCCTTCCCCATGAGACTCACGCCGGCCTGCACCGGGCCGAGCCAGCGGCCGGTCGCATGGACGTAGGCGGCAACATAGGGGTCCTCGTGCGGGCCTTGGTAGGCGACGTAGGTCACACCCTGATAGTGCTCGACGGCGGGATGCTGCAGCGTCCCCACCGGATTCCCGTAGCCGTTGTCGGCGAAATAATCGACCTGGGCAACCGGGCCCGGTGCCCCTGAGCCGAACGAGCCGAGAACCACTAAATTCAGCAGCAAGACGAATCGGGCGAGGAGCATAAGTTCAGCTTTGAGCGCGTGCGCCGGCCGTCAATTACGTCCGGATGGTAGCGTTGCAGCCGCAACGGCTAGGGAGATTTTTCGGCGGCGTTGGCGGCGGAACGATCGCGTGCCCTCGGCGCGACGATGACTAGGTCTTGGGGTCATCGGCCGCGGCCGGCCGCTCCATCTTCACTCCGAGGGCGAATAATTTGCGCCGCCGCTCTGCGAAATCGACGGCCTGCACCGCGACATCGGCACGACTCGCCGGTCGCGGCTATGGCTTTGAGTTTCGCCATATTTCGGCCACGGCCGACGGCTGGAGTGGCTTCGAGCATGTGCTGAAGAGCCGTGGCGCGGAGAGAATCCTGGTGCTGCCGCAGCGCGCCCCGGTCGATCTCAGTCGGCTGCTAAACTGGAACGATTTCTCGACTATCTCCGCATCGGGCAGCGCCAGCGTGCCGGGGGCTCACCGCGTGACGCCCCACCATTTCGCCAACGCACTGCTACTCTGCCGGACGCTCGCGGAACGCGGTCACCGGCGAATCGGTCTGGTGATCGACGCGGATCACGATCATCGCACCCAGCATGGCTTCGTTTCCGCCGTTACGTGGCACGGCCTGAACGAGGCCGCACATTTTTTCCCGCCTCTAATCACAACGCGGCCCGATCCCGAGCCGTTGCGGGCGTGGTTTGATCGGGAACAACCCGACGTCATCATCACCCAGGAGTTGAGCGCGGCGCGGAACTGCGCGCGCCAGCTACGGCGCAGTCTAAACGGGTCGGTGCGGTTCGTCGTCACCAGCCTTTCCCGCACCGATACGGAAGGACTCGCGGGAATCGACGAACTCCCCGAAAAGATCGGTTCCGCCGCAGCCGACTTGCTCGCGAGTCGGGTGGAGCGGGGCGTCCGCAACCAATCCGAATCCCCCGTATCCACGCTGCTCGCGGGGCAGTGGGTCGAGTAGCCACGGGCTTCGTTG
>JANXLP010000506.1 GCA_025355125.1 Opitutaceae bacterium
ACCGGCTCGCACACCGCCGGCCGCGCCCTCTGCGCCGCCGCCGCCTCTCGCCCGCATCCGATTCCCGTTTACGCCGACATGAGCAGCCTCAATCCCGTCTTCTTGCTCCCCGAGGCCCTACGCGAGCGCGGCGCCGCCATCGCCACCGGTCTCACCGGATCATTCACCCTCGGCGTCGGCCAGTTCTGCACCAAGCCCGGCCTCATCTTCGCCGTGCGCGGAGGCGACACCGACGCTTTCCTTAAAACCCTCACGACCGCCGTGCAAGGCGCCGCCTGCGCCACGATGCTCACACCCGGCATCAAAGCGGCCTTCGAAGAAAACCGCACCCAGGTCACCAAGCTGCCCAACGTCACCGTGCTCGCTGCCTCCACGACCGCACCCGACCCGCAGAAAACCCAAGGCCAGCCCAGCGTCGCCGTCACCACCGCCGCCAACTTCCTAAAGCACCCGGATCTCGCCACGGAAGCCTTCGGCCCCTTCTCGCTCGTGATCATTGGCGAATCAGCCGACGAACTTCTCGCCTGCGCGCGCGCCCTCGACGGTCAACTCACGGCCACCTTGCACGGCACCGCCGCCGATTTCGCTGCCGCCACCGCGCTCGTTTCCGTGCTCGAACAAAAAGCCGGCCGCCTCCTCATCAACGGCTTCCCCACGGGCGTCGAAGTCAGCCCCGCGATGAACCACGGCGGCCCTTCGCCCTCGACGAGCGATGTTCACTTCACGTCCGTGGGCACGGCCGCGTTGCTGCGGTTCGCCCGTCCCGTCTGCTACCAGAACTTCCCGCCCACGTTGCTGCCCGCTGCGCTCCAGGATTCCAATCCGCTCGGACTGATGCGCCTCATCAACGGCACCTACGTCAAAGCCTGAGCACCCGCCGCTCTGCCCACAAAAAAGCCGACTCTCAGGAGTCGGCTTTTGCTTTTAAAAACTTGGCTTCGCTCAACACCTCAATCGCGGCGCGAGGAAAGCAGGTAGAGCAGATAGAGCAGCGAGCTGACAAACGCCGCCACGTAAGTGAGCGCTGCCGCATTAAGCGTGGCGGTGACACCCGGCATCTCGTCGCTATCAACGATGCCCAGTCCGACCAACTCGACCTTGGCCCGCCGGCTGGCGTCGAACTCGACGGGGAGCGTCACCAGTTGGAAGAGAGCCAAGACCGCATAGCACAAAATAGCCGCGTCGAGGAGCATGCCTGACAGCCCGCTCGCCAGAAAAAAGCCCGCGAGCATCACAATCGGGATGGCGCGCGACACGATGTTCGTGGCCGGCACCAGCGCCATGCGGAAGTGCAGCATGGAATAGCCGATCTTGTGCTGAATCGCGTGACCGGCCTCGTGCGCCGCCACTCCGAGGGCGGCGAGACTGGTGCCGCGGTAGTTCTCCTCAGAGAGAACGAGCCGCTTATTGATCGGATCATAGTGATCGGTCAGGTGCCCTTCGGTGGAGGCGATCTCAACATCGGTAATTCCGGCGCGCGCCATCACGGCTTCCGCAGCTTCACGACCGGTGATCCCGCCGCGAGAGGGAATCTTGGCGTTCTTGTTATAAACGCTGGAGACGCGAATCTGCGCGTAGATGGAGAAAATCATCACCAGCACAAGCAGGACGATAAACATCCCGGGCGGGAGAAAAGATCCCTTTCCGAGGAAGGCCAAAGTAGTGTGGATAATCATAAATGAGGGGGTTTAAAAATCGGTCAGTTTCGTTTCGAGTTGAACACCAACTTAGCGAAAACGCGTGAATTGCCACAGCAATTCACGCGTTTGGAAATGACGCGATGGCATTCCACCGCGCGACCAATGACTTTAAATTTTAGCCGAGCTTTGGCACGTCGAGCCAGCGGCGCTCGGACCAAGACTGCAGGCCGATCTCGGCGAGCTGCACGCCCTTGGCGCCCTGGAGGAGATTCCAAGGGAACGGATCGCCTTTAACGACGTGCTTCAAGAAGAGCTCCCACTGCACTTTGAACGCGTTGTCGAAAATGTCGTTCGTGGGCTGCGTCACCCAGCCGTCCATGTATTTGATCGGGCTGTCGGTGTCTGGGCTCCAGACGCAGCGTGGCGTCATCGAGCCGTGTTGGATCACGCAATTGCGGAGGCCCGCGACGGCGCTTCCGTTCGTGCCATCGACTTGGAGCGTGAGGAGGTCATCGCGACGCACGCGCACCGCCCATGAAGAATTGAAATTACAGATCACGCCGTTCGTGAGCTCGAAGGTCGCGTAGGCCGAGTCGTCGGCGGTGCACTTGTAGGGCTTGCCCGCTTCATCCCAGCGCTGGGGGATGTGCGTGGCGCCGAGGCAGGACACCGACTTCACTTCGCCGAAGAGATTCTGGATCACATATTGCCAGTGACAGAGCATATCGACGATGATGCCACCGTCGTCTTCCTTGCGGTAGTTCCACGAGGGACGCTGGAGCTTATCGTTCTCGCCGGTGAACACCCAATAACCGAACTCGCCGCGCACCGAGAGAATTTTACCAAAAAATCCCGTATCGATGAGATACTTGAGCTTCAACAAACCAGGCAGCCAGAGCTTGTCCTGCACGACGCCGTTCTTGAGGCCGGCCGCAGTGACTTCGTTGTAAAGCGCGAGCGCTTCCGCCGAGGTCGTGGCCGTGGGTTTCTCGCAGTAAATGTGTTTCCCAGCCGCAATAGCCTTGCGCACGCCGACTGGACGCTGACCGGTGAGGGTCGCATCGAAGTAGATCTGGTTGCCGGCGTCCGCGAG
>JANXLP010000563.1 GCA_025355125.1 Opitutaceae bacterium
CGACCGCCGCATCGCCGCCCCCGCGCACGACCGTGAATTCCAACGCCTCGTCTCCGTCTTCAACGCCATGCTCGACCGGCTCGAGACCGGTTTCCACCAGGCCCGCCGCTTCAGCGCCGATGCCTCCCACGAGCTGAAGACTCCCCTCGCCCTCCTCCAGGCCGAACTCGAACAAGCCCTCCGCGCCGCCCCCGCCGGGTCCGTCGAGCAACAGACGTTCTCCAGTCTCCTCGATGAAATCCACCACTTGAAAGCCATCCTGGAAAAACTCCTGCTCCTCTCGCTCGCCGACAGCGGCCACCTCGCCCTCGAACGCATCCCCGCCGATCTCTCCGCCATCCTCGCCAACGTCATCGAAGACTGCGCCGCACTCGCGCCCGAGCTCCAGATTGATCCCGCACTCGCCGCCGCCGTCACTGTCTCGGCCGACCCCGTTCTCCTCGAACAGGCCCTCCAAAATCTCGCCGACAACGCCCGGAAATATAACCGCCCCGATGGCTGCGTCCGCTTCACGCTCGTCGCCGATACCGCCACGGCCACCGCGCGTATCACCGTGGGTAACACCGGGCCCGGCATCTCCACCGAAGATCGCCTCCGTGTCTTCGAGCGTTTCTATCGCGGCGACCCCGCCCGCCGGCGTGACCGCACCTCCGGCGCCGGCCTCGGCCTCAGCCTCTCCCGCGAAATCCTGCGCGCCCACGGCGGCGATCTCACCCTCTCGCCGCCGTCCGCCTACGTGCCCGGCGATTGGACCGAGTTCGTCGCCACCCTGCCGTTGGCCGCCACCGCCGACAATCTTGTCCACCAAACCGGCCGATCGTCGCCAGTTACGCAACCTACGTAGCCGGGAAACTTGCACCCCGCCCCGCGCGCCGCACGCTCCGCCCCGTTCTTTGGATTACACGCCTAAGACGACGCCGCTTCCTCGGCGTTTTCACGGGGGACCCAACTATCCGCTGCGCTCTCTCGCGGCGGACGGGGCGCACGGACGCAGGCAACTGCGCCCAAGGTGACTTCCTAGCACCGAGCCCGTCAGCTAACCTCGTCGGCCATGGGAAGGGTGATCCCCTAGAGCCCGCACACGCGGTGTCTCCACGGTCGCTCCACTACAACCGCACCGTCATGTCCGCAGGGGAATACCCTGCGGCGCGCCGGTGCACTTCGGAGACAACTACCATGACCTCATCGGTCTTCTCAGGGTTAGCCATCGCAGGCGTGCTCGCATACCTGCTGCTCATCGGTGCCGCGCTTGTGCTCAAGGGCCTCGCCTTGCAAAACCGCCCGCTCCCGCAACGCCTCACGCTCGGTGCCCTCGCCACCGTGCTCGCCGCCGCGGCCTTCGTGCTCGCCGAGAGCGGGGTCGAACGCGCCGCGCTCCTCGGCGCCGCGCTCGTCCTCGCCCCGTTCCTCCTCGGCCTCGTGATCATCCGCGAAGATCAGGTCGGCGTCGTCATCAAGAAATTCGCGCGCCGCAGTCTTCCCGCCGGCCACTTCATCGCCCTCGACGGCGAGGCCGGCTACCAGGCCGACACGCTCCCGCCCGGCCTGCACTTCGGCCTCTGGTTCTGGCAATTCGGCATCGCCAAAGCCCCCGCCCTCGTCGTCCCGTCCGGTGAGATCGCCCTCGTCGTCGCCGCCGGCGGCACGCCCATTCCCGCCGAGCGTATCCTCGGCAAAGTCGTCGCGTGCGACAGCTTTCAGGACGCGCGTAAATTCCTCCTCGGCGGCGGCGAAAAGGGCCGCCAGCTCGCCCTCCTCACCGCCGGCACCTACCGCATCAACCCCGCGCTCTTCCAGATCATCACCGCGGAAAATGCCGCCCATCACGGCATGGCGCCCGCGCAGCTCACCATCACGCAGATCAAATCCGATATGGTCGGCATCGTCACCACCCTCGACGGTCGCCCCATCGAGTCCGGCGAGATCGCGGGCATGTTGATCCACGATCACGACAACTTCCAAAACGCCCAGTCGTTCATCACCGACGGCGGTCGTCGCGGCCTCCAGGAGCAGGTGCTCCTCAGCGGCTCGTGGAATCTCAACCCGTGGTTCGCGCAGATCGAACAGGTCCCGATGCTCAACATTCCCATCGGCTCCGTCGGCGTCGTCATCTCCTTCGTCGGCCTCGCGCACGAGGACGTCAGCGGCGTCGCCTTCAAACACGGCGACCTCGTCAACGTCGGCCACAAGGGCGTCTGGGTCTCGCCGCTCTTCCCCGGCAAACATCCCGTGAACACCCGCGTCATGCGCGTCGAACTCGTGCCCACCACCAACATCGTCCTCAACTGGGCCAACCGCACCGAGGCGCATCACTTCGACGACAAGCTCAGCTCGATCACCGTGCGCTCGCGCGACGGCTTCGCCTTCAACCTCGACGTTTCCCAGATCATCCACGTCGGCGCCCTCGACGCGCCCAAGGTCATCTCCCGCCTCGGCTCGATG
Organism: Opitutaceae bacterium; assembly: GCA_025355125.1. Classification (GTDB taxonomy): domain Bacteria; phylum Verrucomicrobiota; class Verrucomicrobiia; order Opitutales; family Opitutaceae; genus Tous-C4FEB. The sequence goes on from JANXLP010000563.1 coordinate 2,443, forward strand.
CAGAACCTCGTGGACCACGCCCTCCAGCCGATCGTCGGCAATTATTTCCGCAACTCCGCGCAGCACCACACCGTCCTCGATTTCTTGAATGCCCGCAGCGACCGCCAGGTCGAGGCCGCCGCCCACATCCGCACCGCCCTCGCCGCCTACGACGTGCAGGCCATCGACACACTCATCGGCGACATCACGCCGCCCGCCGAGCTCATGAAGACGCAGACCGACCGCAAAATCGCCGAGGAAGAAAAGAAAACCTACGAGACGCAGGAAGCCGCCCAGCGTCAGCGCCAGGAACTCGTGAAGGCCACCGCCCTCGCCAACATCCAGCAACAGATGGTGGACGCCGACCAGGGCGTGCGCATCGCCGAACTCCGCGCGCAATCCGCCATCCGCGCCGCCAACGGCGAAGCCGAGTCCACCAAGCTCCGCGCCCTCGGCGAAGCCGACGCCATCCGCGCCACCGGTAACGCCAAAGCCGAAGCCTACCGCGCCGGCGTCGAAGCCCTCGGTGCGCAGAGTTACACCGTGATGCAGCTCACCCAAACCCTCGCCGACAAAAACATCCGTCTCGTTCCCGACGTGAGCGTCACCGGCGCCTCCGGCCACCACGGCCTCCTCGACTCGATGCTCGCCCTCCTCGTCAAAGAAAAGACCCACAACAAAGTTGCCTGACCCGCGACCTCAACCGTCCTCCGAGGTGGGCCGTGCGCTCCGCGCGCGGCCTTCCCTCGGCACACCACTACGTTCCAACGTCCCCATGTCGCGCCATGCACCAAAACCGCCGATGTCGCGCCCGCGTCTTGATCTTTTCTTAACGCCCCCGCGCCCCCGCTTAACTACCCGCGCGCGTCATCCCGTGCGATACTGAGCCCATGACCACGCCAGACCTTCTCTTCCTCGGTGCCACGCTCGCCTTCTTCGCCCTCAGCGCGCTCTACGCCTCCGTCTGCGAAAGATTCCGCTGAACCCGCTCGCCTGTTCACCGTTCATCCCGCCCCTCGCGTCGCCCGCCAACGCCCGACCGCCCACCCGCCATGGAAAACCTCCTCATCGCCCTTATCGCCGCCGCCCTCCTCGTCTACCTCGTCGTCGCCGTCCTCCGTCCGGAAAAATTCTAGTCCCACCCCGCGCACCTCCCTTCCACCAAAAACCAAGTGTCACGTAATACGTGACACTTT
>JANXLP010000577.1 GCA_025355125.1 Opitutaceae bacterium
CGAGCATTCTTTTTTTCTTATTGGGTATATGGATTGGCCTTGAGCAAAAAAGCCACTGGCACATTTCACGCGAACAAGACGACGGAGCGATAATACTTTTTGATTCTAAAACAGGATCAACGTGGGGACTGAGCCGTTCCAAAGATGCCCCTTGGCAATGGATTCCAATTCTTCACGGATTTGATCCTCGTCAGCCTTTCAAATTGGTCGATGAACCGAATACGAAATAATCAGACGGATTTGTTGGTTTCCACCGCATGCTCTTTTTCAATTTCACGGCAACGACGTGTAAGTGCGGATCGCACAAAATCGGCAAAGGACGAAAGCCCCTCTAATTTCATGGCCTCAGCGACACGTGCTTTAAGTGCAGGTGTAAGCTTAACGCTTTTTTGGGTGTTCTCGATGGGTTTATCGGTAGATTTTACTTTTGCCATACCTTCCATTTCGGAAGGCCGTAGAATGTCCTAGCAAGTCAGAGCGAACAGCTTGCATCTTTTAAAGTGTCTGAGAGTGTCCCTGACTTTTCAGGACACTCATGATGCATGAAACGGGACAACTTTCTCTTCCTTTTGCGGAAGTGATCGATTTCCCGGGAAGCACAAAGAGCAAACGGAAACGGAAGCGTTGCCACGGCTTCCTTTGCCCCATATTGACAGACACCGCCAGCGCGCTACGCGTGGCACTGGGCTTGTTATCAGACGATCAACTTGCCGTATTTGAGGCGCGGGTTGCCTGGGCACGCCGTTGTTTTTCGTCGGAAAGAATCTGATCGGTAGGTGCTGGTGGATTCTTTTCTGTGGACACTGGATAGTCGGCTTGCGACTCGGCAACGATACGCTCGCTCTCCTGTTTTGAGAATTTTACAATTTTCCGGTCTTTGTCCGCTTCATAGCGACTAATCACATCAACCCATGATTTAACAACCGTGCGCATTTCCTGCATGTCCAAACAACCTACCGCTAAAATGTGAAGATCGTTCTGGATAGTTTCGGGCAGGGTCTCAAACCAATGGGGCAAAGGCGCAGGGCTCACTGCATCGGAAAGCTCCAGTTTAAAATGCCTCTCATCAAACCCCGAGTGGTTAATGCAGGGCTGAATTTCATCGCGAAGATGCGCAAGTGCCAATTCTACCCGCTTATTCTGATCTGTTGAAATCGTTGCACACAGAGAAGCGAGCTGATCGCGACTTGGCACCTTACCGCGCAACATACGGGAAATAAGGCTGCGATCCACGCCAGAGCGCGCGGCTAAATCGTCCTGCTTAATGTCTTCGATTGCGATCAGTTGACGGAGAGTTTCGGAAAAGTGGCTCATGTTCTACGTGGAACAAAATAGAAATATTGCAAAATCAGCAAGTTTTTACTTGCTTCATTTGTGCCGTTTTGTCAATTGTGCTGTAAATGAACGCGGCACGAGTAAATATAGTCTCTCACCTCAAAAAAGATTTGGCGCTGTTGCGCCGGATTGGCTCCCCCGAGGAGCGTGCAGAAATTCCACATATTGAGTCTGCTTTAAATGATTTAATCGGCGTTGGCGAGCCTGTCGTCGTCAACTTTGCAACCGGTTCATCTACGGAAAAAGAAAAGGGGAAGAGGTCATGAGTCGCATCTCCATCGACCTGACTGATGCGGAAAATCGGGAGCTTATCCGTCTGCGAAAGCGGCGCGGTATCACCAACCGCGAGGCTTTTATTGCGGATTTGGTTCGCCGCGAACTCCGCCAAGCTGAAACCCCCGCTGTCGATAAAACAGCACAGTTGAAAGATGACGTTTATCGTCGTGCTGTCGCGGCAGTCGAGGAGTTGCCTCGCATGCAAAAAGCGCTCGCCGAGGCACAACAAAAGGCCCGCGTATGCGGCGAGTTTACCGAAACACTCCGGACCTATTTTTATACACAGCAGCGCCTAGCTGCCCAATTTCGGGAGTTGAACCATAAATGCACGCTACTTGAGGCCGAAGCGAAACAAGCCGCTGCCGAAGGACAAAAAATTTTGGAGGCCCAGTCATGAGCCGCCGCCACCCTGCCCTTGTGCGTGACCACACCGGCGGACTGGCCGTGCGCCAGTTCGCGACCGCCGAAGATGCCACCGCCGCCGCCCAATCGCGCGACCTCGCGCAGCCGACGGGCAAAGGTTGGACGCCTGCCCGTCTCGGCAAGGAACTGGGCCTTTCCAAGCGCACGATCAACCGCCGGTGCGAATCCGACGAACTGCCCTTCGTTGACCACGGCACGGCCAAACAGCCCCGCCGGATCATCGGCATGCACATCGTGAAGCTCGTGAAGCTCTACGGCCTCGGCGGCGTGGCACGCATGCGCAAGGCCGGACAACTCTGATTTTTTTCCAACACCCTTTCATATGCCCATGAAAACAACACACACACCACCACCCATCGTTTTTCCAACTGACCAACGGGTCGAGAAAGACATCCGCGAGGCCTTCCGACCCATCGCAAAAGCGCAGTCCGCCGCCCTTTCGTTTGACGAAATCTATGATGCTATCGACCAACTCAAGAAAAGCGAACGCGGGACGGCCTGCCTACGCCACTTCATCAGCATGATGAAAGAATACGGCTTTGGTCTGGATGCCAGCAACTGGCGGGCCCTCGCCGCTCTGCACCACGCAGGCGCGGCGGGTCACCAGCATCGCATCCTTCAAATTCTGGAGGCTGGAAAATGATCGCCGAAGCTCCCGCGCCCAAGCCCGTCGAGACGCCGCAACAGCGCCGCTCTCGCCAGATCGACAACCTCGCCGCCACGTCGCGCGACATCGCCAGCCTGATCGCGGGCGAGGCTCGCCGCGACGTGATCAAGCCGCTCAACCAACGCGACCGCGCCCAGCTCAAAAAGAACGTCGAGACGAAGCAACGCACCCTCAACAGCCTACTTGAAGGGATCATGGTATGAGCACAACCGAAGCGCTCGCCCTCCCGTCACCAGCTTCTTTGGAGGCCGTTGACACCATCCTGACTGAGCTTGCCCGCTTTGGTCGCCCTACGCTTTGCCTGACCACCCGCGGATGGTGGTGCTACGTGGACATACACGTCAACGCAACCAGCACATCCATGGATGTGAAATCGGAATCAAACCACCCCTCGCCCATCGCCGCCGCCCGCGAGTGCGCACAGCGGGTCATCGCCACCGTCAAAAGGTTTTCCACATGAGCGAGGACCAATCTCTCTACGGCACCAAGCGGCGCACCGCCGGTCGCACACCGGCCTTTCCCCATCCCGATGCGCGCAAGCCGTCGGCATCCAAGATCGTCATCAAGGGCAACGCCAAGTTCTGGACATCGGCGCAGACGGTGCGCGACACGCGCGACGGTTCCACGAAGACGACGCGGTTTCGCGCGGTCGCCGGCGGCGTTGTCGTCAACACCTGCACACGCGGCCCCGGCGGCATGTGCGAAGCCCTCGTTTTTATCCCCGGCGCAACCGCCGCTGATTTCCAAACCTGAACCCGCCCCGCACCATGCCTCACACCTGCGAAACTTGCTCCCACTGGAAGGCCATTAAAGGCCTTGTGCGCACCGGCGCCCTCGCCGGTCAATGTCACTCCGGCCCGCCCAAGGCGGATTTCTCATGGCCGCGCACGCGCGCGAACGATCACTGCTCACAGCACAGCAACCAGGTGCAGTTCGCACAGGCCGCACCGACACCAGCGCCACGCGAAATCCCCGTGCCCATGCCACCCTATACGGAATTACCGGCAGCATCCACGACGGACAAACCGCCATTCACTCTCGACGCCGGAAACACCGGTGACGCGCCCCCGGCGGGGGCATCTGCCAGCGGCACGGGTAACCGTCGGCCACGCCCAAGCGCGGCCAAGGCGTAACCGTCCGGCGTCGATGACTTTTCATCCCGATCCTCTACATCCCATGAACAAAAACGAAGAAAAGATACTGCAACTCATGCAGGCGAATCCCGCCTTGCAACTCATCGCCCAGCTTGACGGCGGGCGTGTCGCCACCGACCTCGCCATCGAATACCCGAAGCTTATCGAGGCCGTGAAACTCACCGGCAAAAAGGGCGAACTCACCCTCACGCTCATCATCAAGCCCGAAGGCAAGGGCGAGGTGCAGACGGTCGAGGTGCTTGGACAAGTCAAGCCCAAGACGCCCAAGCGCGACCGCAAACCCTCGATCTTCTTTATCGAGAGCGAAACCCACCTGCTCACCCGAAATGATCCGGGACAGGGCGAACTCTTTGACGGCGAGAAACCGCAACCACGCGCCGCTTCCGGCGCCAAATAAACCAGCAACCACCATCCGAAAAACACGTCCCATCATGGATCCGATTAAAAACAAAACCGAAGCCGAAACCGTGGCCCACATCGCCCAACAAGCGTTGCAGCCCTCGCTCATCCAAGACCCCAAGATCATCGCGCCTCTTCTTTTCCGCCCGCGAAACGACTCCCTTGAAAGCCTTGAGTGCTTTCTCGAAAAACCAATCCGCAAGCGGGCCAAGCTCGATGTGCGCGATCACCAATCGTTCATCGCCTACGTCATGCAGCACAAGGAAGTGGGCACGCAGTTATTTGCGCAGATCACCGAGGCGGGTGGCAGTTTCACCGCGATTCTCGACTACCACCAGCACACCGAAGCCGGCCAGCCCCGCTTCGGAGAACATGTCATCGTTTACACCGCCGAGCATACGCCGGAGTGGAAACGCTGGATGGGCCTAAGCGGCAAAGTGCAGGGCCAAGTCGAGCTCGCGCTGTTCATCGAAGACAACCGCATGGACATCGTGAACCCCGACGGCGCGACCATGCTGGAGTTGATCAAGAGTTTCGAGGCGACGGCGGGTTCCGATTTCAAGAGCGCCATCCGGCTCGAGAACGGCGACCGCGCGATCAAATACACGCACACCACGACGGCCAAGGCCGGCGTGAACGGCGACCTCCTCATCCCGGATTCGTTCTTCCTGAAACTGCCCGTGTTCAACAACGGGCCGGAATACGATGTCGAGGCGCGTTTCCGCTACAAGGTGAGCGAGGGTCAACTGCGCGTCGGCTTCGAAATCGTGCGACCGCACAAGAT
>JANXLP010000703.1 GCA_025355125.1 Opitutaceae bacterium
CCGCCACGGCGTCGCCCGCCGACGAAATCAACCGGCTGCATAAGGAAGTTGTCCGCCAGACGGACGAATCCCGGAAATGCCTCCATGCCGGCGTCGCGGCGGCGTGGCAGGCCGGCCAGTTGCTGCTCGTCGAACAGAAACGCGTGCGCCGCACGATGGGCGCGGCGTGGGGGCTTTGGCTGAACGAAAAGTTTCAAGGCACGCATCGAACTGCACAGAACTACATGCGCCTCGCCGAGAGCGCGCCCGACCTGACGGCGCTCCAAGGCTTGAGCCTGCGGCAGGTTTATTTGCGGCTCGGCATCGCGACCGAGCCGAAGTGCCGCACGGATTCCCCGCATGTGGAGCAACTCCCGCCGCATGTCCGGCTCGCCAACAAGCTCCTGGTGGCATTGAGCACCGGGGACAAAGCTTCGCGGGCCACCCCGGAGCAAAGTGCGGCCTTCCGTCAGGACCTGCGGGCGCTTTACGAGCGGCTGCGCCGGCTCTTCGACCCAGGGATTCCGGCGAACATTTCCGGAACGACGCTTTCCAATAAGAATCCATGATGACTCCGCCCGGTCCTGCCGCGAACTCCGACTTGCTCCTCCGCCGACTGGTGGAAAACAACGACGAAAGCGCCACGGCGGCGCTGTTCCTGCAACTTTACCGGGAATCACCGGAGCTGCGCCACTGGTTGCGCGAGGACTACGCTCGCGACGCGAAACTGAGAGCCAACTTCGACGGCCTCGCGATGAGAGACGATCTGCCGACGGTCGCCCGCTTCGCGGAACTCACCGATGACAACGACTCATGGCGTGAAGAGCAAAGCCGGCTAAAATCGCAGATGCCCGCAGGCTTTTACGGCGGGCTGACGTGGAACGAGGTCGTGCAACTCGTCCATCACTACCAAGCGGGCACCCTCGATCCCGGCACGTTCCTCCTGGTGCGTCAGTGGCGCGAAGCCGGGAAAGCATCGCCGGCCCTCATGTGGGCCGGTCTCGCATTTCTGGAATCGGTCTTCCCCTCGGGAAAAAGACGCCTGCTCAAGCATCTGAACCAAGCCTTCGACTTCGTCAAAAAGTATGAGAACAAGACGGAGCGACGCACGGCATTGGGCTTTGCCGACTGGTGGAAGCTGAACGTCCTGTTTTACATCCTCGGGCATCCGTCCGCATCCTACCGCACGCGGGAGCTGCGCGCGCACCTCGCCACGCTCGGCCTCGACATCGGAACGAGGGACATGCGCCGATTCTGCAAACGGCATCGCATTAAACGTGACATTCAAGCCGGCCGGCCCCGCAAACGGACACCCGCGCCCGCCCTCGCCCAAACCACGCGGCCCACGGTCAAACCCAGCAACCGGAGAGCCGGCTGACCGGGTTTAACAAGCCCATACAATCACCGCCCCTGATAATTGCGCCTCCTCCGCCACGGTCAAGCTGGAGAGCGAAGCGGAGCTTGACGGTGGCGATAAAATGAGGCGCGACGGGTGGTGATGATTCCAAGGCAAAAGTGTTGCCAATCCTCGGTAGTTATTCATATCTACCGAGGTCTTGTAACATGTCCACCAAAGTCCAGACCATCGAACGCCTTGCCCTCAAACAGGGGAGCCTCCGCGCCCGGGATCTTAAACAACGCGGACTGCCGAGCGTTTACCTCGGACGCCTCGTCCGGCAAGGCCGGCTGGTGCGTCGCGCCCGAGGCGTCTATGCCCCGGCCCAACAGGAAATCAGCGGCACCCACGATTGGGAACTCGCGTGCCTGCGCGTGCCCAATGGCGTGCTCTGCCTCCTGTCGGCGCTGGTTTACCACCGCATCGGAACGCAAAACCCCGCCGAGGTCTGGATGGCAATCGACGTGAAGGCATGGCGTCCGACAGCGGGTTATCCAAAGATGCGAATTGTGCGTTTCTCCGGGCCGGCTCTCTCGCACGGCGTCATGACGGTGCGCGCCGGCCGCGCCACCCTGCGGGTTTACAATCCGGCCAAGACCGTCGCGGACTGCTTCAAGTATCGGAATAAGATCGGACTGGAAGTCGCGGTGGAAGCCCTTCGCGAAGGCTGGCGGGCGAAAAAATTCACCCTCGAACAACTCGCCGGAGCGGCCCGCATCTGTCGCGTCCGCCACGTGATCCAGCCGTATCTCGAAATGCTCACATGACCGCGCCAAAAAATCTCGCGGCTTCCGTCAAAGCCCGCCTGCTCGCCGTGGCGCAGCGGCGCGATGAGTCCTTCAATCTCCTCATGGTGCGCTTTGGTGTCGAGCGACTGCTGTATCGAATCAGCCAATCACGGCACGCCGACAAGTTTCTGCTTAAGGGCGCGATGTTGTTTGCCCTATGGGACGAGAAAACTCACCGGCCCACCCAGGATGTCGATGTCCTCGCCTTCGGGCCAACCGATCTGGAAGACATTGCGGCCGTCTTCCGGGAGATTGTGGCAACGCCCGTTCCCGCCGACGGCCTCGTTTTCCAAACCGATTCCATCCGGGTCGAACATATCCGGGAGGCCGACGCCTACGGCGGCGTGCGGGTGCGCTTGGTCGCGTTGCTCGGCAAGGGCGAAGTGCCGCTGCAAGTCGATCTCGGCTCCGGCGACGTGGTGACACCCGCGCCGGAAAAGAGCATCTTCCCCGCGCTGCTCGACTTTCCGGCTCCGCACATTCACTCGTATCCCATCTATACCGTGGTGGCGGAGAAATTCGAGGCGATGGTCAAACTCGGAATCACGAACAGCCGGATGAAGGATTTCTACGATCTGTGGTTTCTTTCCCGGCGATTCGATTTCGACGGCGCGACGCTGCACAAAGCAATTCACGCAACGTTCGCACGTCGGCAAACCGTGCTGAGTAACGAACTGCCCTATCCCCTGACGGATGCCTTTGGAAAAGAGGTATCGAAGCAAACCCAATGGACCGGGTTTCTCGGGAAGAACAAATTGACCGGGCCGTCACGGCAATTCGCAGACGTGGTCGTCTTGCTTCGTCAGTTTATCGGCCCAATCGCGCGCGCGGACAAGACAGCGACCCAATGGTATCCGGCAACCGGATGGCAGCCAGGGCGTGCGGCGATCCGTGACTTGCCAGAGTCCTAACGTTTGGCAGTATGTTCCTCTCTATGCTGACTGACGACATGAAGGAACTTGCGGCGACAAAAGCCAAAGTTGCTGCGCTCGAAGCGGAAATTGCCGCCGAACTCAAGGCGGCCCTCGCGGAATTACCGGCCCAGTTTGGATTCGATGATGTGAATTCGTTTGTTGCGGCCGTGCGTGCGGCCTCTGGCAAACGGCGCGGACGCAAGCCCAGCTCAAAGGCTTCTGCGCCAAAAGCCGCGAAGAAGCGCACGCGTGCGAAGATCACCGATGAGACGCGCGCCGAGGTGAAGAAGCTCGTCGAAGCAGGAAAAACGGGCGGCGAGATCGCGAAAGCATTGAAGATTTCGCTGCCAAGCGTGCAAAACATCAAGAAGGTGCTTGGGCTGGTCAAAAAGAAGAAGTAACCGTAGCCAGTTCAACGATCGTGTGCGTTGCGGCCAAAGCGCCGTTGGCGACTCTCGATGAATCCGCATGGCTGCACGGTGCAGTAGAAGGCAGGAAAATTTTCGAGAACGAAGCGTGCGGATACTGCGTGCGAATCTGCAATTGCCCGCGCCGCCGTTAAAGGCGTCCTGCGGCGCTCCAAGAATGGAACACCGCTCGTCGGAGGTCATCGCTGGTGCTGACGATGAGATAATCCACGAACTCAATCCCGAGCCATCCGGCAGTCTCGCCGAATCGTTTCACTACACGGTGGTCATGCTTGGTCATCGCCACGTCCTCGCTCGGTTCGCCTCGCACCACGGCGATGGCGTAGGCGTCCGCGTGCAGTGCGATCTTGAACAAGTCGCGCGGCAGGGTCATCGCCGCCGCCATCGGCCCCGACCGCAGCAGCGTCCGGCTGATCGGCCGATTCTTCGGATTCATGCTGATGAGCCACAGGCTTTCCTCGCTGGCGCAGTCCGCGAATGCGCCGAGCATGTAATCCACGAACAGTTTCGGTTTTGTCAGCGGGTCGAGGTCGCCCATCCACACGAGCCGGTAGTGTAAGGACGTTTCAAAGGTTTGCATATCGTCCTCCTTAAAGTTGTCCCGCACTGCGGAAACTGTAGTGACCGAGTGCCAATGGATCGGCGTCGGCGCTGCCAACAATCACGTGATCGAAGAGTTCAATATCGACCGTCTTCGCCGCCTCCCGGAGCTGCCTAGTCACCTGTAAATCGGCCGCGCTCGGCGCTGGGTCACCGGACGGATGATTGTGAACGCATACAATCCCGGTCGCGCTCTGCCGGATCGCCTCTCGATAAACCTCGCGGGGATGAGCGAGTGCGG